>JAJRYG010000064.1 GCA_024275915.1 Gammaproteobacteria bacterium | reverse complement strand
GACAGGTACGGGTTTTTGGAAATGGCCGGACCCCATTCGGCATTCAGGACTTTGGTGCCATTGGCTTTGACAATGACTTCCTGAATGAAATGAGCCGGGATTTTCTTGCCGGTTTTCTTGTCCTTGCGCAGGCCGGTTTCCATCGGGTGGCTGATCAAGGCCTTGACAGAAACGACGCCGCCCTTGGCTTTGGCACGCAGTTTAATTGTAGACATATTCTTGAATCCTCTTTAAAAAGCGCCGGGCGAATCAACCGCCACAGCCGCCGATGGTAACCTTGACATTTTTACGAGCACTGTAGGCCTTGCCGCCAGCCTTGACCACGGCAATGATGTCGGATGTTTTACCCATCTTGATGCGGGTAGAGACATCGGCCTTGGCGCCAGAGCCAAGAATGAAATTGGCCGCCAGCGGGGTGCCGTTCTTGGACGCGATGACAGCGATGCTTTCGACACCTGCGATGCTGGTAGAAATGGAGACAGGTACCACGGCGCCGTTTTCGGCAATGTCAGGGGCCTTGATCTTGATGTCACCACTGGGGGTGTTGTCAGCGGAGCCAAACAGATTGCTCAGGGCGTCGTCGACTTTTTTTGCTTCAAAAGCGGCTTTTGGCCAGGCGGCGAGTACGCTGCCGGGAGTCAGCAGACCGGCGCCAGCGGCGACCGCGACAGCTGAGCTGGCCAGAGAGCCTTTCAGAAATGTTCTGCGTTGCATATCAGGATTTCCTCCACAAAATTCGTGAATTTTTAAAGTGTCCATACCCATTCGGTAACGGCATCGATTTCTTTGTCGGAAAGAATTTCGTGACGACCAAAGGGAGGCATCATGGTATTTGGATTGTTTTTGGTTGCATCCCAGATCTGGGCACGTAACTTGGCCTTGTCAGGGAAGCGCGCTTTCATGGCAACGAGTGGCGGACCAATGTTACCTGGAAGGTGTGCACCTTTGTAATCGTGGCAGGTGAAGCAATTGCCCTTTTTACGATTCTCGGCAATTTTCTTACCTTCAGCAGCTTTTGCTTCATCAGCGAGAGCAACACCTGGGGTAACCAATGCCAGAGAACTTAACAGCACAGCAACTGTGCTGGCAGCAGCGACGAGTTTGGCGGATTTCCGCATGTTCTCCTCCTCATTTGTATTTAAAAAGAGTTGTTGAGAAAGGGAGGCCAGAGATTAAGGCCTGTAATTATTTTTTTTGGTCATAACAGTAAAGTTCTCACTGCATTTCCTTAGTTGCTAGCATACAGAATATCAGGGACATGGCAAGTGTTTATCTGAAACTTTGACGGGCAACATTGCAAATAAGGAAATCATTATTTACTAATCGGCTATTGTTTAGCCATCCAGGTTGCCGGTTCTGTTAATTCCTTCACAATGTGAACGATTCAGGGGGGAGGGGCGAAGCCGTGGCGGGCCGTGCCGACCGAAACCGGCTGACCAGGAGGGGGGACGGACGGAACTATTGTTGCAGGGCGCTGAGTTGTGTCATTTCTTCCTGAAAATCGGCAATACGCGCCTCGATGCGAGACATGTTGTAAAAGTCGAGATGCTCCGATTTCAGGGCGAGCTGGAGTTGCTTGAGGCCATCGTATGTCAGTCCCAGCTGATAATAGTACTCGCCAAGGGCCACATGGGTTCCTGTGGTATTGCCAAGTTCGGCTTCGGTTCTGGCCAGTAGCTGGAACAGGTTGGGATTGGTTTTTTCTTTTTTCAGTTGCTGCAACAGAACGTTACGGGCCCGGAGGTATTTTTTTGCCTCGATCAGGGCCAGTGCATAGTAATAGGTCAGTGAGTTGTTGGCCGGATAATCATTCAGGGCTGCCTCGAACAGGGCAAGTGCCTGCGGGTGATTGCCGGCGAGGCTCTCCAGACGGGCTCTTTCCACCAGGTAGGCAATCCGGCCGGGATCCTTGGCCAGCAATCTGGAGAGGATTTTTCGTGCCTTTGAGTATTTTTTCAGTTCGATGTAGGTCAGGGCCTGTGCATAGTTGATGGCATCCTCATCCTGGTAACGGCCCTGCTTGAGTCTTTTGTGTATATCGACAAGCAGTTGTTCGGGATGATGGTCACTCAGCACCTTGAGTCGGGCCCGCATCAGATAGTAATTCTTGGGTGAGTAGATGGACTTTTTCACCGGTTGCTGGCTGGCGCGATTGGTGGCATCGGCAATACGTGACTGGTTAACCGGATGGGTGCGAAGAAATTCCGGCACGGCCGCGCCACCGTAAAGGCGGGATTCCTTGTCCAGTTTGTTGAAAAATACCGCCATGTCGTAGGGGTTGAAGCCACTGTCGGCCAGTAGCTGGATACCGAGGTAATCGGCTTCCTTTTCATTTTCTCTTGTAAAATCAAGCTGTTGCTGAATCTGGTTGGCCTGCACCGAGGCCAGCGCAGCGGTGCCGAGCTGGGCATCCTGGGTTCCCAGGATGATGGCGGCAATCATGGCTGCGATCTGGGGAATGGTGTTGTTACTGGCAAATTCGTAACCACGGGCATGATGGCGCTGGGTGACATGGGCAATTTCATGGGCGATGACCGAAGCCAGCTCGCTTTCCGTATCGGTTGCCGTGATCAGGCCGTAATTGATGCCAATGAAGCCACCGGGCAGGGCAAAGGCGTTGATCGAGCCGTCGTTGACCAGGAAGAACTGGAACTGCCAGAGACTGTTATTGCTCGCCGAGACCAGCAGGTAACCCAGGTTGTTGATGTAGTCGTTGAGCAGCGGATCATCCAGCATGGCACCGGCCCGGCGAATATTGCGCACCACCGATTCGCCAGTCTTGCGTTCATCGGTGGGAGTAACCAGGGCAGCACCGCTTTGGCCGATTTCGGGCAGATTGATGGCCTGTGCCCAAACAGAGGAAGACAGGAGCATTAACAGGGCCAAAACGCATGATAAAAAAGTGGGTAATTTAGACGTGTGCATGTACGACCGGGTAACTCAACAATGGGCAGTTTGAATGATTCAGCCTGATTTGATGCCATAAATCAGATATTTGCAAGTATTTATCAGACCCCGATGTGAGGAAATAGTTTATGAATGGGCGGTATTTTCCCCGACTATTCATAAAATTGCCAAACTTGTCTGTCAGACTCCCGCAAAATCAAGCAACGATTGGGTCAAGTCAGGCTCATTTTTGAGTCTTGTGAACAGGTGCATACATATATGTATGCCCTGTTCTGTTACAATTCAATCACAAATTGAAAATATAATAATTTTCGACTGGGCAGTTAATAATTAATAATAGATGAAAACAGGGAAAATAATGGCCAGTTTCAGTGAAATCGAAGTCGCGGATCTGGACGACATCCTGACCGGCCTCAAAGTGGCGGTGCAGCTGGTGGACGTGCGGACGCCCCAGGAAAGGGGGCACGGCTCCATACCAAATTCAGACATCGTGCCCTTCGAGCGGGTTGCGGTTTCTTTCGACCGTTTCGATCGTACCTCGTTGATTGTACTGTACTCGCAGACCGGGTGCCGCTCGGCCGCTGTCTGTGCCTTGCTGGAAAACCACGGATTCGAAAATGTCGTTAGTTTGCGTGGGGGATTTCATGCCTGGAGAACCAGTGGCCTGCGGGTGGCCTGAAATCTGAAAAAAACGCCTCAGAATTGCCTGTTTGATCAAATTTGGGTTGTCATTTTCGTCGATTTGACATATAAGTGTTGGATTGTTTGCTAATATTCTGGCGTTGGCCAGAATTTTTTTTAATCTCTAAACACTCAACCTGATTAGGAGTAAATTCATGGCTGATTTTGATTCTGAACTTGATGCATCCGGTCTGAACTGCCCACTGCCCATTTTGCGGGCCAAAAAAGCACTGGCCGGTTTATCCGCTGGACAGGTATTGCACATCATTGCAACCGATCCCGGTTCTGTTAAAGATTTCGAAGCCTTTGCCAAGCAAACCGGTAACGAGCTGATGGAATCAAAGGAAGAAGGCGGTAAATTCAGCTTCCTGATCAAGAAAGCTTGATTGCGTTTCATTCTCAACTATAAAAACAAAAACATTTAACCAACACCTGTTTGCCAGCCTTCACGGCTGGTAACAGACGTCGAGGTGACTATTATGTCTGAAAAAAAACTTGCCATTATTGCCACAAAGGGAACCCTGGACTGGGGTTATCCGCCCTTCATTTTAGCGTCTACGGCAGCAGCACTGGGTTATGACGTTGAAATCTTCTTCACTTTCTACGGCCTGCAGTTGCTGAAGAAAAAGATGGACGTCAAGGTCAGCCCATTGGGCAATCCGGGCATGCCAATGCCCATGGCCATGGACAAGTGGTTCCCGGTTCTGGGTACTGCGATTCCGGGCATGGAAAGCATGATGACCATGATGATGAAAAATAAGATGAAGTCCAAGGGCGTAGCCAGCCTGGAAGATCTGCGCGAGTTGTGCATCGAAGCGGAAGTTCGCATCGTTGCCTGCCAGATGACGGTCGATCTGTTCGACATGAATCCCGCAGACTTCATCGATGGTGTTGAATTCGGTGGCGCGGCCACCTTCTTTGAATTTGCCGGTGATTCTGATATTACCCTGTTCATCTGATTCGACACAGAAACGGAATTCCGAAAAAGCCCGAAGTTTTCTTCGGGTTTTTTTTCGTCCTGATTTTTTTCTGGCAGCTGGACAGGCCCGGCAGGTGGGGATATTCTGCAAGCCTGCTATATGCTCATAGGGAAGTTGCATCATGTTTATCAGAAATTTTAGATTGTCTGTCATCCTCCTGGCGCTTGCCTTGCTGGTTGCCTGTGCCACCAGTATGACCGGACGCAAGCAATTGATGTTGGTATCGGAAAGTGAGGCGATTTCCGCTTCTGCCGAGGCCTATCCGCAAATGCTCAAGCCATATAAGGAAAAGGGCAAGCTGGACAATGATCCGGCCATGACCAAACGCGTGACCGACATCACCAACCGTCTGATTGCCGTGGCGAAACAGATGCGACCGGAAACGAAAGACTGGAAATGGTCAATCAAGGTGATCGATGACCCCGACGTGGTCAATGCCTGGTGCATGGCGGGAGGCAAGATGGCCTTCTACTCGGGGCTGATCAAGAAACTCGATGCCACCGATGACGAGATTGCCCAGGTCATGGGCCATGAGATTTCTCATGCACTGGCCAACCACTCCGCAGAACGCATGTCCGTTGCCATGGCGACCGCACTGGGGGTGGCCGCGTTTGGCATGGCGACCGACAGCAATGCCGCAACCCTGGCCGGGGTGGCACTGGCCGCCAAACTGGCTGTGGAGCTGCCCAACAGCCGCAGCTCCGAGGCCGAAGCCGACCGTATCGGTATCGAACTGGCCGCCAAAGCCGGTTTTGACCCTCATGCGGCTGTCAGTCTGTGGCAGAAAATGGCCAAGGTGGGGGGCAGTGGTCCACCACAATTCCTGAGCACCCATCCGGCACCGGAGAACAGGGAGAAAACCCTGAAATCCCTGATCCCTCAGATGATGCCCTATTATGAACAATACCGGGCAAGCCACAAGTCATAGGCACCACCTGTCAATCCACTTTGAGGCAAGGTAAATTGACCAATGTCCTTTACAAGATTGGTGATCTCAAACAGCTGCTCGGCATCAGTGCCGATACCCTGCGCTATTACGAGAAGATTGGCTTGCTGTCGGTGTCGAGAACAGAATCGGGCATACGTCAGTATGACAAGTCGGACATTTCCCGCCTGCGCTTTATCAAACGAGCCCAGAAGATGAACTTCAGCCTCGCTGAAATCGCCGATTTGCTGAAAATGCGGGATGATCCCCAGCATGCCCGCAACGAGGTTCGCCAGCTGACCGCGCAGAAGCTGAAAGAAATGGAACAGCACCTCGACGAGCTGACAACCCTGCGAAATGAACTGACCCTGCTGATGAACCTGTGTCGTGGCGGTGGGGACGGTTGCCCCATCATCGATGGTATCGAGGCGGAAGAATAGGCTGCATCGGCTCAGGCTTGAGCCTGTTCCCGTGCCATCATCTGCCGGAATGCCTCGATTTCAACGGGCTTGCTGTAGTAATAGCCCTGGTAGTCCTGACAGCCCATGGAACGTAAAATTTCCAGCTGTTCCCGCGTTTCCACTCCTTCGGCAATGGTGCGTAACTTGAGGTGATTTGCCATGGCGAGGATGGTTTCGACGATCACCGCATCTCCCCTGGATGAGGCGATGTTGCGGATGAAGGTCCGGTCGATCTTGATGGTGTGAATGGGGAGTTTCTGCAAATATCTGAGTGAGGAATAACCCGTCCCGAAATCATCGATGGATATCTGTACTCCCAGCTCAATCAGTCGTTGTAGCTTTTCCTCAACATTCTGAAAGTCATCGATGAGTACATTTTCGGTGACTTCGAGTTCGATACAGGAAGGTTTTGTCGAAAACTTTTTGATGGCATCCTCGAGTTGCAGGATAAAGTCGGTCTGTCTGAACTGTTTGGGGCTGACGTTGAAGGACAGGCTTTGCAGTTTGGTACAACGCTTGCGGGCACACCACAACTCGGTGGTATGTTTACAGGCCTGTTCCATTACCCACTTGCCAATGGGGATGATCATGCCGGTTTCTTCGGCAACGGGAATGAACTGGGTGGGAGAGATTTGTCCAAATTCCGGGTGGTTCCAGCGCAGCAGAATTTCAGCACCGGTTATCCTGCCGCTGGCAATGGCGACCTTGGGCTGGAAAACCAGGCTAAACTGTTCTTCCTGCAGGGCCGTACGGAGAGCCGTTTCCAGCTTGAGTCGTTCTACCGCAGCAGTATTCATGGCCTGAGAGAAGAACTGGTAGTTGTTTCGTCCCAGACCCTTGGCCTGATACAGGGCCGTGTCGGCATGCTTGATCAGTACATCTCCCGACACACCGTCTTCCGGATACAGGGCAATGCCAATACTGGGTGTGACGGCCAGTTGATGACCTTCGAGAAGATAGGTAGGGGCGAGTTCATCACGGATTTTGTCAGCAACAAAGGTCGTATGTTTGAGTGCATTTTCAGGTGAGCCGAGATCCGAAAGCAGAATCACAAATTCATCACCGCCGAGCCGTGCCACGGTATCTTCACTGCGAACCGCCTGCTTCAGCCGCGAGGAAACTTCCGACAAGAGTTGATCGCCAATGGGATGGCCCAGTGAGTCATTGATTGATTTGAAGTGGTCCAGATCCAGCAACATTACTGCAACACAGGAGTTGCTTCGCTGGGCATGGGCCAGCGCCTGATTGAGACGATCCAGCAACAGCTCGCGGTTGGGCAAGCCGGTGAGGCTGTCATAATAGGCCATGTGCTTGATGCGTTCTTCATTGCGTATGCGCTCGATCTCCGCCGAGGTTCGTGCGGCAAAAATACCCAGAATGGATTCGATATACTCGGGATTGCTGACCTTGTGCCTGAACATGGCCGACTGGATGCCGATGAGCTTGTCATTGGAATCGAGCAGGGGGATACCGATGTAATCGATGGCTTCGAGCTCATGAAGTTCTTCGTCATCGGGAAACAGGTTCTGAATGTCCGTAAAATGATATCCCCGGGCATCATTGATGATTTTTTCACAAGGTGTTCCGGGTAGGGTGTAGCTGACATTGGGAACCGGTTTGCCATCGATGTTCAATGCCAGGCTATGGATGATTTGGTCATCATTTTTATCGATGATGCCAATGGTGATAACGTCAGCTGCCATGATCTGACTCATGTTTTCTGCAATGGCATGAAAAAACTGCTCTCCTATGGTCGATGATATGCCTTCAAGTATCTGCCTGATAGCCGACTCGGTTTTCTTTTTCAAATCCTGATCTTCGAACATGGAATTAACAATGGCCGCTTCCTGGGCAAAGGCCTCGATGATGCGTATTTCCTGTAGAGTATAGTGATGAGGCTGGTCCGTATGTGCTGAATGCAATACGCCGATGGGCTGGCCGGCAACCATCAGGGGGGCTCCTGCACTGGCCCGCAGGGAGAACTTTTCTATCATTTTCGGGTTGGCGCGTGGATCATTTCTGAGATCATCGATGACGATGGTCTTGCCACTGTTGAAGATGGCCGTCGATATGGCGGTCTCATCGAGTGGGATCTGGTAATAACCTTTTTCTGAATACTCCACGCCAGAATGGATGACTCCGACAAGCTTGTCGGTGTTTTTGTCATACAGGGAGAGAAAACATATATCAGCCTGCATGATTTCGCAGGTTTTGTCGACAATGACCTTCAGCAGGTTTTCCTTGCCTTTTTGTGTCTGCACTTCATGCAGCAACAGGTTGCTGAAGGCCAGGCGCTCGTTATGCAGGAGTTGTTCATCGAGCAGATTATCCAGTTGTGTGGCAAGGACACCAAATTCATCGGTCGACTGAGGGATGATTGCTGTTTTCGTGGAGATTTTATTTGCTGCCAGCTGATCAAAGAAGGTTGCAAGTGGTGACAGTGACTGGCCAATGCTGCGCACGAACAGCAGTGCTCCGATGATGGCAAACAGTTCGAGCAGTAACCAGACAAAGAAGGTTTCAATGCTGAAAAATCCGGTTCGGGTCCAGTAATACTGGACCAGCATGGTGTCGATCAGCAGGGGGATCAGTGCCCCAATCAAGAACACCTTGCTTCTGAGTGTGAGGATGGACCTGTGCAGATTGATATTGCCGAAGGTCTTGCCAAACAAGTCGAAAACCGCAAAGAAAATGGGCAGGCCAACAATGATGGAAACAATCAGGGCTACAAGGTGGATACGAAACCAGTCGATGGGCCGGGCGACAAAATCAGACGAAATTTCTGCAGAGATGATGGTCGCCACCGGCGCGATGAGCAGATACAGCAGAAAGTTAAGCCAGAAATGCAGGGGAAATTGACGAATTCTTTCTGTTGCCTTGTTGCGATGAATATCATCCGGCTGATTCAGATAAGCCACCAGCGGACGGGCAAAATGCCGGAAATAAAAAAAGGCATACAACACGGTGATAAAAACAAACAGATTCATCAGCGGGGAAAGCAGGATGTGAGAGATCTGTTTTGGTGTGAATAATTCGATGAATAGCAGAAATGACATACCGAAAACCGGCGGTATGGTCCAGGCCAATATGATCAATATCAGAAATTGTTTTTGAAATCTGTTTTCGGGCTGTGGCATTAATTCAGTATTGCATAAACACTATTTGCTTCAGATGAAAACGGACATGCGTATCAGGTAGCCTCCTGGCTGAACCAGTCGAGTCCCTGTGGTGATACCAGGTTGATACGACCGCGTGACAGGCGGATACAGTGCTGATGTTCAAACTCCTTGAGGATGCGGCTGATGACTTCGCGGGTGGTACCAAGCTCGCGGGCCAGCTCGGCATGGGTAATTTGCAGTGACTCGCCACCGTTACGTTCGAAGCGTTGTCCCAGCAGGCAGGAAAGACGCAGGTCGAGGCGGTGAAAGGCAATTTCCGAAACCAGGGTCATCATTTCATGCAGACGATCGGTGAGGATACGCATTACATAGGTGCGGAAGGTCTCCGAGTTGCTGATGCCATCGAGAAATTGTGTGCCACTGAGCATCAGACCGCTGACGTCCGATTCGGCAACGGCTTCGGCAGGAAACTGGCGGTTGCCCAGCAGGCTGTTGAGGCTCAGTACACAAAGATCGCCCGGTTCGACCCGGTAGAGGGTCATTTCCCGGCCATCGGCAGAGTATTTATACACCCGTACACAGCCTTCGGTGAGCCAGATGAAGTTGCTGCAGGGGTCGTTTTCCCGGAACATGATGTTGCCGGCGGGGATTTCCACCTGGGAAGCCTGATCCATCAGTCGCATACAGGCGCTGTCACAGTGGCTGACGAAATCATTGTAGTGAGTGGCCAGTTGCTCCAACTTGTCACTGAGGCTGGCTGATTGCTCGATGAATCTCGAGTTTTGCAATAAACATTCGGACTGTTCTTTCATGCAATTACCTTTAACTTCAGTATTAATCCGTATTTCACAAGCCCGTTTTCAGCATAGGCTATTTTTGCCATGAATGTCATGTTTTATTCATAAACAACGGCTTACGATAATGCCGTTGATTATGGCTTAAGTCATACGGACGGGCTCATGCTCCTGCTTAAATCCACGAAATAAGTGTTGATAAAAGGCAGGAGCAAAAATAATCAGGGCCAGCGACCGGTTGTTGAAAAATTCCTCCGTGGACCTTTCAATCCGCAAACGAAAAATGTCCTTTTTCAACGACCCGCCAAAGCGGCAGGCAGGTGGGGTCAGGTGTCAGCCTGCTGAAGGGGTCAGTGAAAAACATGAGAAAACGGGCAACCGTGTTCCGTGCCGGCACGACCCGTGAAAACCGGCAGGCAAAAAAAAAGCCGAGGTTATGGCCCCGGCGGTTGTTATGGCGTCGCTGCTTAACGGGCCACGTAATATTCTGTTTTTATTGTGTTTTAATTATTGATTATATCTCCCCTGCGGCAGTTTTCAGGTTTTCTGCAACAGCGGGGCTATGAGAACACTTCACTCACCGGCCTGTCTGTAACCTAGGCTACACAGCGAGGACAGAATTGACCCAACGGTCACATGGTCCCGCCTGTGTGAGGATTGGAAAAATCGAGCATGACACTGAAAATGCTGTCATGGTAAGGCGCAAGGTGATACTGCGTCGAAAAATCATGCACTCCAATATCCTTGTCAGGGCTTGCTGCAACCCTGTTCTGTCCCTGTCTCATGGCCTTGCAAGGTACGACGGGCGTCTTCGAGAATGCCCAGGCCACCGCGGATCACCACCACGGCAATGAGCAGGCCGATAATGATATCCGGCCAGCGTGAACCGCTGAGCATGACCAGCAGGCCTGCCAGGATCATGCCCAGGTTGGCCAGCACGTCATTTTTGGAGAAGACCCAGCTGGCGCGCATGTGTACTTCCCCCTCGCGGTGTCGGGCGATGAGGAGCAGGCAGGCCACATTGCTGATCAGGGCAATCGCGCCCATGAGCAGAATCAGCGTGGAAACGGGTTCGCTGCCGACAATGCTGCGCCGCAGAATGTCGATGATGACCAGTGAGCCAAGCAGGATCTGCAACCAGCCACTGAGGCGTGCCGCGGTGACTTTTTTCTCCATGGCCTTGCCCACCGCATACAGTCCCGCCCCATAGACCAGGGCATCGGCCAGCATGTCCATGGCATCGGCGATGATCGCCGTGGACTGGGCCCACCAGCCCACCCCCAGCTCGGTGACGAACATGATGCCGTTTATCAACAACAAGATGATCAGCACCCGGCTCTGGCTGCGGTTTTCAATTTCGATGTGGCAGTCACAGGAAGACAAGGCAGACCCTGTAGTGGAAGAAAGACAAAAGGGGATTATCCCCTCCCCACAAGGGGGAGGGAATACCCACATCAGGCTTCGCCGGTTTGCGAGCCGCGGTATTTGCCCCTGGAGAAAGGCGCATATAGTACCGGCAGCACGAACAGGGTCAGCAGAGTGGAGGAAAACAGCCCACCGACCACCACCGTGGCCAGCGGACGCTGTACCTCGGAGCCCACGCCGGTGGCCAGCAGCATGGGGATCAGCCCCAGTGCGGCGATGGATGCGGTCATCAGCACCGGCCGCAGGCGTGACAGGGCGCCGGCAAAGATGGCCTTGTCGATCCGGTCACCCCCCTCGAAGCGCTGGTTGATGGCATTGACCATCACCACCCCGTTGAGCACAGCCACGCCGAACAGGGCGATGAAACCGATTGAGCCCGGTACCGACAGGTACTGACCGGAGATGAACAGCGCGGCGATGCCTCCGATCAACGCCAGTGGCACGTTGAGCATGATCAGCAAGGCTTGGCCCACCGAACTGAAGGCAAAGTAGAGCAGCAGGAAGATCAGCCCAAGCGACAGGGGCACGACGATCATCAACCGTGCCTGGGCCCGTTGCTGGTTCTCGAACTGGCCACCGAACACCACCGTGTAACCGGGCGGCAAGTCGATCTCCTCGTTGATGCGCCGTTGCAGCTCGGCCACCAGGCCCCCCATGTCGCGGCCTTCCACATTGGTCTGAATGACCACGCGGCGCTGCACGTCGTCACGGCGGATCTGGGGAGGGCCGGACTCGATGGCCACCTTGGCCACATCGCCCAGCTTGACCCAGGCGCCGTTGGGGGCCTGCAGGATCAGATTGCGGATCGCCTCGACACTGTTACGGTATTTCTCGCCGAGGCGCACATAGATGTCGTAGCGTTCGTTGCCCTTGATCACCTGACCGGCCGCCCGGCCACCGATGGCATCGGCGACCAGATCCATGACCTGGGCCACAGGGATGCCGTAACGGGCCAGCTTGTCCCGATCGGGACGTATCGCCAGCTGGGCCTCCCCGCCGATCTGTTCCATGGCCACGCCACGGGTGCCTTCGACCTGCTTGACCAGGGTTTCGATTTCCTGGCCCTTTTGTGCCAGCACATCGAGATCCGAGCCAAACAGCTTGATGGCCAGCTGGGCGCGTACGCCCGAGAGCAGTTCATCGACACGGGTGGCGATGGGCTGGGAGAAGGAGAACAACAGGCCGGGATGGGCCGACATCTTCTTCTCCATCAGCTTCTGCAGTTCCTGACGGTTGGCGGCGCTGGTCCATTGGGATACGGGCTTGAGGCCGACGAAGATCTCCACATTGGATACCGGCTCCGGGTCGCCACCGATTTCAGGCCGGCCCACGCGGGAGGTGGCATACAGTACCTCGGGGAAGGTGATGAGGGCGGCTTCCAACTTGCCGGCCACGCCCAGCGCCGTGTCCAGGCTGGACGAGGGCGCGAGGGTGACGCGGATGTTCAGCGTGCCTTCTTCCAGCTCGGGCACGAACTCGGTGCCAAGGAACGGCACCAGGGCCAGGGCGCCGACGAACAGTGCCAGGGCCGTGCCAACCACCACCTTGCGGCTTTGCTGGGCTTTTTTGAGGGTCTTCTTGTAGGCCGATTCCAGTGGCGGCATGATCCAGCCGTCCTTGTGCTCGACCCCGCGGGTGAACAGGTAGGTGGCCAGGGCCGGTACGACGATCAGTGCAACCAGCAACGAGGCAAGCATGGCCAGGACGATGGAAATGGCCATGGGCTGGAACAGCTTGCCTTCCACCCCTTCGAGGCTGAACAGCGGTGCGAAGACGATGATGATGATCATCACCGCGAAGAACACCGGCCGGCCGACCTCCTTGGCCGACTCCTTGATACGCAGGGCAATGCCATTGCGGTCATGGGCCGAATCGAAGACGTCCGGGTCGCCCGGTGCCAGTTCCTTGCGCAGTTTCTTCTCGTGATCCGCATCGGGGTGGGTCAGGTGGCTGAAGATGTGTTCCATCATCACCACCGAGCCGTCCACCATCATGCCAATGGCGATGGCCAGGCCACCCAGTGACATGAGGTTGGCCGATACCCCCCAGTGGGCCATGGCCATCAGTGCCAGGCCGATGGAAATGGGCACCGAGATCAGTACCAGGAAAGTGGCGCGCAGGTTCACCAGGAACAGCATCAGCACGATGATGATCAGCACAAAGGCTTCCAGCAGGGCCTTGGAGACCGTGGTCACCGCCTGGTCCACTAGGCTGGCCTGATCGTAGAAGGGTTCCAGGGTCACGCCATCGGGCAGGGCCGTCTGGATGGCCGCCATGCGTGATTCGATGCCGTCGATGGTGGCCTTGGTGTTGGCGCCCAGGCGCTTGAGAACCACGCCGGCCACCACTTCGCCCAGGGCTTCGGGATTGCCGTTGGCATCACGGCGGGTAATGCTCACTGCACCCTGGCGAATTTCCGGGCCAAAGGCCACGGTGGCGATGTCGCGTACCCGCACGGCCACACCATCGACGTTCTTCAACGGGATATTGCCGATGTCACGCAGGCCGTCTTCACCACTGCGTACCCAGCCCACACCCCGCACCACCAGCTGTTCCTGGCCACGATCCATGTACCAGCCACCGGCATTGCGATTGTTGTTCTCGATGGCCTCGGCCACGTCGTCGCCGGTCAGGCCGTAGGCCAGCAGGCGCTGGGGATCCAGTTGCACCTGGTACTGGCGCACTTCGCCGCCGAAGGACAGCACTTCGGTCACGCCGCCTACCGGCATCAGCAGCAGCTTGACAATCCAGTCATTGAGACTGCGCAGGGCAATGGCATCATACTTTTCATGATCCTCGGCAATGAGGATGTACTGGTAGACCTGGCCCAGGCCCGAGGTATTGGGGCCGATGCCGGGGGTCCCGATGCCCTCGGGGATCTGTTCTCGCGCCGTCTGCAGCCTTTCGAACACCAGCTGGCGGGCAAAGTAGATGTCGGTGCCTTCCTTGAATACCACGGTGATCACCGACAGACCGGTCTTGGAAATGGAACGGACTTCCTCAACGTCGGGCAGGGCATACATCACCGCCTCGATGGGGAAGGTGATGAGCTGTTCCACTTCCTCGGCAGCGAGGCCACGGGCTTCGGTATTAATCTGTACCTGCACGTTGGTGACGTCGGGAAAGGCATCGAGATTGAGCTTGGGCAGGATCAGCACCGCACCGACCATGGTGGCGATCAGCGCCAGGACCACTAGCAGGCGGTTTTCGACAGAGATGTCGATTAGTTTGTTCAACATGTCATTTCCCCCTAGTGGTTGTGGACTTCAAAGCCGCTTTTCGCCAGCTCGGACTGAACGAAAAAAGCGCCTCTGACCACCACCGGTGTACCGGGCTCGATGCCATCGATGATGGCCAGACCATCGCTGATGCGCACCAGTTCGATTTCCACGGCCTTGAACTCGCCGGGCTCATCCTGTTCCACCAGCACCTGCCAGTCACCATCGGGACTGCGCAATACGGCTTCCTCGGGCACGGCAAGGGCCTGGTTCTGCTCGGTGGTGTCGATGCGGGTGGAGACGAACATGCCGGGATGGAGTGTATCGTCGGGGTTCTGGACTTCGAGACGAATGGCCAGGGTGCGGGTGGCTTCGTCCAAGGTATGGTGGATCTGGCTGACCCGTGCCGGCAGAACCTGCTTGCCGAACAGCACCTGGGCACCATTGCCCACCTTGACATGGGCCGCTTCGTTGGGGGTGATACGGGCCTCGACCCACATCACCGACTCATCGGCGATGACCATCAGTTCCTGGCCTGGCTCGACCCGTTCGCCGACGATGAAGCTGTCGTGCAGGATGCGCCCTTCCTGGGGCGAGACCAGCAGAAAGGTGCCATTGGCCTGTTCGGCGTTGCCACTTTTGAGCAGCCGGTTGATTTCCGTTTTGCTCATGCCATAGGCCTGCACCCGGGCGCGGGCCTGTTCGTAGTTGATGCGGGCTTCCGTGTAGCGGCGATCGGAAACCACCTTGCGGCCCAGTTGCCTGACCCGCTGCCACTCCCGGTTGGCTACCAGCAGCTGGCCCTGGGCTTCGGCCATCTCGACACTGGACAGGGTCACCAGTGCCTGGTCGGTTTTCACCTCGTCACCGAGGCGGGCATGACGCTTGACGATCTGTGCGGCGATGCGCGGCGTGATCTTCACCGTGCGGTAGGCATTGAGCTGCACTTCACCCGGTGCCCGCAGGCTGGCGGCCACGTTCTGCAGACGGATCTTTTCTACCACGATGCCGGCAGTCTTCATCTGCTCGGCGCTGAGTTTGACGACGCCGGCTTCATCTTCGTGTCCTTCTTCGCCACCGGCTTCGTGGCCATGTTCGTCTTCATGACCGTTTTCGTGGCTGTCCTGGTGGCCGCTTTCGGCATGGGCAAGGAAACCCGGCCCCGTATAGGTGCCGAGCAGCAGGGCAAGAAACAGATGGGAAATCAGAGTGGGGAATTTCATGTCATTCACTTCCTTTATCGTTCAGGTTCAACCAGGTATCGATGCTGGCCGTGGTTTTCATCCAGTTGAAGCCGCTACGCCACAACTGGCCGCGCAGGGAGAGACCAGCGGCCTGGGTATCCAGCGCCTGTTTGAGCTGGACGAGGTATTCGGCGGTGTTCATGTCACCGGCACGCCAGAGTTTCTTGATCAGCTTCAGCTGGCGGTTGACGCTGATGCGGCCGCTTTGCTTCCAGTTGCGCCAGGCCATCTGCAGCAGACGGTAGCGTTCGGTGGAGGAGAGAACCTCGCCACGCAGGTTGCGAAACATCTGCTGGGCTTCCTGTTCGACACTGATGCGTTCCTGGTTGGCCACGTCCACTTCGGCCTTGTAGGAGTTGATGATGTTGAGGGGAATGCTGAAGGTGGCGCCCAGCAGGGTTTCCTGGTCTTCCTTGCCACCGCGCAGGGCGAAGGTCGGATCCCAGCTGCGCTCACTCTGACGCAGCTTGACGTTGTATTTGGCCACTTCCACCTCGGCGCGCAGGGCCTGCATGGCCGGCAGGCCAAGCAGGAAGGGATCCAGGTTGCCCGGCAAGTGTGGGGTGGGCATGGATTCGGGCAGAGTCGGCAGGTTGTCGATATCGCCCGCGAACAGGGCGCGCAACCGCTGGCGAGACTCGGCGGCATCGGCCAACGCCTGGGCGTGCTGCATCAGGGCTTCGTTGTAGGCCAGCCGGGCCAGATCCAGTTCCACCTGGTTCAGGTCCCCGGCACGATGGCGCTGCTCGGCGATGTCGGCAAATTCCTTCATCAGTTTCAGGCCGCGCTCGGCCAGTTTGGCCAGTTGCTGGCGGGTATTGTCTTGTGCCATGGTCGACAGCAGCTTGTTGCTCAGTGACTGACGGGCCAGGATGTACTCGGCCCTGGCTCGAATCAGCCCGGCTTCGGCCATGCTGGTGCGAGAGCCGCGTTTGCCACCGACGTCGAAAGTCTGGCTGAGCTGGATGTAGGAGGTATTGATATCCGTATCTTCCGTATCGATTTCCAGTTCCGGGTTGTAGGAACCCTTGTCGGCCGCGCGCAGGCTGGCGCGAGCGGCTTCCAGGCGGGCTTTGGCTGCCCGGGTCAGGGGGTGGGTGGGCAGGATGGCCCCGATCGATTGTGCCAGCGCGTCAGGGGCGGCCTTGTCCAGTACGATACGTACCGGTTCAGCTGCCTGCAGGGGCAGACTGCACGCAGCCAGGACAAACGCCACAATGGGTAACTTGTTCATGGTTGAATCCTTGAGAAAACAGGGAATAACGTCAAGCATCAGCGGCGCCTGGGCGCAAGCAGTGCTCAAGACAAAAAAACAGGCTCAGGGATTCAGGCGGTAGGCGGCGGGGTGGGGGGTTGCAGGCTGTTGAAATAGCGGGTCTTGATCGAGGTATTGATGAAGCGCAGCGGCTCGATGCCGGCCAGCTTGTCCAGCTGGGTAAAGATACCCATGAAATGGGCGGTGCCGTGACAGCAGTGGTCGCAGCTGTCCTGGACCGGCAGGTTGTGCTGCCCATCCTGGACGGTGATGTCGGCTTCGCCCAGATGGATCTCGTCGAGGTCGGCGGCCCAGGCAATGTTGCCGAACAACACAAACAGGATGAGGACTTTGGCGATAAACGTGCGCATGATGTGGAGTATAGTGCCCAAAAGCGGATACAAGTTCAATGAACAGTGAAATAAAGCACACAAAAAAAGTACCGGCAAGGCGGTTGTTTTTTGCCATCTGGCCCGATGCGGCGCTGTCCCGCCGGCTCGATGAGCTGGCCGGTGCGGTGAAGAAGCAGGCCGGCGGGCGGGTGCAGAAAAGGGAAAATATCCATCTGACCCTGCGTTTCATCGGCGCGGTGGATGCCGAAACCGAGCAATGCCTGGTCGAGGCTGCCGCCACGATCCGGGCCGAAAAAATGCAGCTGAACCTCGATACCCTGGGTTTCTGGCCCCGCCCCAGGGTTGCCTGGATAGCACCCGGCCAGCCCCCCGCGGCGCTGGCCGAACTGGCGGCGAAACTGGAAGCCCTGTGCGTGGCCTGCGGCATCGAGGCCGAGAGCCGGGCCTTTGCCCCCCACATCACCCTGCTGCGCAAGGTCCGTGCGGTGCAACGGATGCCCGAGTTTTCCCCGCTGATCTGGCCGGTCGATGAATTTGTCCTGGCCCTGTCCGAAACCCTGCAGGAAGGCGTGCGCTATACGGTGTTGCAGCGCTGGTCGCTGGTTTAGCAGGCTGTTGAAAAACACCGTTATTCGACAGCCTGTGTGAGGGAACGGCAAACCGCGCTTGCCGTTCCCGGCTTGAAAAAGGCCGGGGAGGGGCTTTTTCAACATCCCGTTAGCGGAACGTCAGCGATACCTCCCGGTATCACAACGCATGTGATTTCCCGTTTTCCGGGGACAGCCAAAGATACAGAAACACGGAACATGACCATGCTCTGCGCATGGCATTGCAGGTTGCGAAAAACACGATTTTTCCACATGCAGCTAGGCCATTGCCTGTTACATGTGGAATAATGCGCGAGTGGAGTTTTACGGCCCATTCGCAGGAGGGGAGAATGGGCCAGAGCTAATTAGCGGAGAAAAATCCAATGGATGATGCCAAGAAAAAAGCACTCAGCGCAGCGCTGAGCCAGATAGACAAGCAGTTCGGCAAGGGTTCGGTCATGCGCATGGGCGACACCAGTGCCGTGCGTGAGGTCGAGGTCGTTTCGACCGGTTCCCTCGGACTGGACATCGCCCTCGGTGTGGGGGGGCTGCCCCGTGGCCGGGTCATCGAAATCTACGGGCCGGAATCTTCCGGCAAGACCACCCTGACTCTTCAGGTCATTGCCGAGTCCCAGAAGCTCGGCGGCACGGCGGCCTTCGTCGACGCCGAACACGCACTGGATCCGACCTATGCAGAAAAACTCGGGGTCGATGTGGACGAATTGCTGGTCTCCCAGCCGGATACCGGCGAACAGGCACTGGAGATCACCGACATGCTGGTGCGCTCCGGTGCGGTGGACATTGTCGTGGTCGACTCGGTGGCGGCACTGACGCCAAAGGCGGAAATCGAAGGCGACATGGGTGACCACCATGTTGGCCTGCAGGCCAGACTGATGTCCCAGGCGCTGCGCAAGCTCACCGCCAACATCAAGCGTTCCAACACCATGGTGATTTTCATCAACCAGATCCGCATGAAGATTGGCGTCATGTTCGGCAACCCGGAAACCACCACCGGTGGCAACGCCCTCAAGTTCTACTCCTCGGTACGTATGGATATCCGCCGCATCGGCGCCATCAAGCGTGGTGACGAAGTGGTGGGCAATGAAACCCGTGTCAAGGTGGTCAAGAACAAGGTGGCGCCCCCCTTCAAACAGGTGGAATTCGATCTGCTCTATGGCGAGGGCATCTCCCGTGAGGGCGAGATCATCGACCTTGGGGTCAAGCAGGGCATCGTCGACAAGGCCGGCGCCTGGTACAGTTACAACGGTGACCGCATTGGTCAGGGCAAGGACAACGTGCGCAAATTCCTCAAGGAACACCCTGAGATTGCCAGCGATATCGAGGGCCGTATCCGTGAAGCCCTGTTGCCCAAACCTGCGACGGGTGACGACAAGAACAACGCACCGCAAGCTGAAGCCGTCGAAGCCGAAGCCTGAGCCGCGATTTCGGTAACCAGGATTGAAGCGAACGCTGCGGGGCGTCGCGCTGGACCTGTTGTCACGGCGTGAGCACAGTACCAGGGAGTTGCAGGACAAACTTCTCAGTCGGGATTTCGAACTCGATGAGATCCGGCCTGTCCTGCAGACTCTCTCCCGGGAAGGATTGTTGAGTGATGAACGGTTCGTCGAATCGTTTATTCATTCCCGTATGGGGCGCGGTTCCGGGCCGGTGAAGATTCGTCTCGAACTGCGCCAGCGTGGTATCAGTGACGAACTGATCGAGACCTGGCTGGACGAGCGTGATGAACGCTGGAATGCCAGTGCCGAAGCGGTGAGAGTAAAGAAGTTTGGTTCGGCTTTGCCGACCGAATACCGTGAGCGGGCACGTCAGACACGTTTTCTGCAATACCGGGGTTTCACCCCTGAACAGATCCGCCGTGTGCTGCAGGATGATGAATTTTAAACAGACGCAAACGTCAAGATGAGTATGAAACCAGAAACCAGCGCAGAATTGCGCAGCGCCTTTTTGCAGTACTTCAAAGAGCAGGCCCACGAGGTTGTGCCTTCCAGTTCACTGGTCCCGGCCAACGATCCCACCCTGCTGTTTACCAATGCCGGCATGGTGCCCTTCAAGGACGTGTTCCTCGGTCTGGAACAGCGCCCCTACAGGCGGGCCACCAGTGCCCAGCGCTGCGTGCGTGCCGGTGGCAAGCACAATGACCTGGAAAACGTGGGCTATACGGCACGCCACCACACTTTCTTCGAAATGCTGGGTAACTTCAGTTTTGGTGACTATTTCAAGCCCGAGGCCATTGCCTTCGCCTGGGAGTTTCTGACCGAGCGGCTGGAGATCCCCGCCGAAAAACTCTGGATCACCGTCTATGCCGATGACGACGAGGCTGCCAGCATCTGGCTCAACGACATCGGTGTGGATCCCGCGCGCTTCACCCGCATCGGCGACAAGCCCGGCGGCAAGCCCTATGAAAGCGACAACTTCTGGTCCATGGGCGACACCGGTCCCTGCGGCCCCTGCACGGAAATCTTCTACGACCACGGCGAGGAAGTCGAAGGCGGGCCACCGGGCACGGCCGAGGAAGACGGCGACCGCTACATCGAGATCTGGAACCTGGTATTCATGCAGTACGACCGGGACAGGTCAGGCAAGCTCAATCCATTGCCGCGGCCCTCGGTGGACACCGGCATGGGCCTGGAGCGTCTGGCTGCGGTCATGCAGGGCGTGCACAGCAACTATGAAATCGATCTGTTCGCCCACCTTCTGGAGGCGGTGGCAAAGGTCACAGGCTGCAAGGACAAGGACAACAATTCTCTCAAGGTCATCGCTGATCACATTCGCTCCTGTTCCTTCCTCATCGTCGACGGCGTGATCCCGTCCAATGAGGGCCGTGGCTATGTGCTGCGGCGTATCATTCGCCGCGCCATCCGTCACGGCCACAAGCTTGGTGTGCGTGATGCCTTTTTCTACAAACTGGTCGCGCCACTGGTCACCGAAATGGGAGAAGCCTACCCTGAACTGGCCAGGGAGCAGGCCATGGTCGAGCGGGTGTTGCGTCAGGAAGAAGAGCGCTTTGCCGAAACCCTGGACCAGGGTATGCAGATCCTCGAAGCGGCCATCACCGGCCTGAGTGACAGGACGATACCGGGTGAAACCATTTTCAAGCTCTATGACACTTACGGCTTCCCGGCGGATCTGACCGGCGACATTGCCCGTGAGCGAGGCCTGGAACTGGACATGGCCGGTTTCGAAGCCGCCATGGAAGCCCAGCGGGAACGGGCCCGGGCTGCCAGCAGTTTCAGTGCCGAGTACGGTGAAGGGCTGAGTCTGGAAGGGGAAACCGAGTTTACCGGCTACGATCAGCTGAGCCACCCGGCACGGGTTATGTCTTTATATATAGATGGGAAGCCGGTAGACAAAATCAGTGCCGGCCAGAGCGGCCTGATCGTACTCGACTCCACCCCCTTCTACGCCGAGTCTGGCGGTCAGGTGGGCGACACAGGCTCCTTGGTGGGACAGAACGGCCGCTTTCGCGTACAGGACACCCGCAAACAGGGCAAGACCGTGTTCGGCCACCTTGGCGAAGTGACCGACGGAACCCTGGCCGTGGGCGACGAGGTGGAGGCCATCGTCGATGCCGAGCGCCGCCAGGACATTGCCCTCAATCATTCGGCCACCCATCTGCTGCATGCGGCCCTGCGCAGGGTGCTCGGTGAACATGTGACCCAGAAAGGTTCGCTGGTGGAAGCCGATCGCCTGCGTTTCGACTTCTCCCACTTCGAGCCCATCTCGCCTGAACAGCTCGAGCAGATCGAAAAACTGGTGAATCAGCAGATCCGTGCCAACCTGCCGGTACAAACCCGGCTGATGAGTCACGAGCAGGCCATGAAAAGCGGCGCCATGGCCCTGTTTGGGGAAAAGTACGGCGACGAAGTCCGCGTACTCAACATGGGCGAGTTCTCGGTGGAGCTGTGTGGCGGCACCCATGTGGCCCGTACCGGCGACATCGGCCTGATGAAGATCACGTCAGAAACCGGCATTGCCGCCGGTGTCCGGCGTATCGAGGCCACCACAGGCGAGAATGCCCTGGCCTGGCTGGCCGAAGGCGAACACCAGTTGCAGCACCTGGCCGCCATGCTCAAGACCGACCGCAGCGGTGTCGAAGAGCGGGTTACCCAGCTGCTGGAACGCAGCCGCCAGCTGGAAAAGGAACGGGATCGCCTCAAGGCGAAGCTGGCCGCCAGTCAGGGCGACGACCTGATCTCCCAGGCCGTGGACATCGATGGTATCAAGGTTCTGGCCGCCAGACTCGACGGTACCGATGCCAAGGGCCTGCGCGAGACCATGGACAAGCTCAAGGACAAGCTGGGCTCGGCGGCCATCGTGCTGGCCGCGGTGCAGGGCGACAAGGTCAGCCTGGTGGCTGGCGTCAGCAAGGATCAGACTTCCCGCATCAAGGCCGGTGAGCTGGTCAACGTGGTGGCAAAACAGATCGGTGGCAAGGGCGGTGGTCGACCCGACATGGCCCAGGCTGGAGGCAACCAGCCCGATGCCTTGCCGGGCGCACTGGCCGGTGTCAGTGACTGGGTAAAATCCCAATTACAGGATTAAGTTGTACCACCAAAGTCAGATACGGCTTAGACAATGTCTAAAGTCGCTTTTATTCTTGCGCAAAGTAGTGTTTAATGGCGCCCTTTTTCGCTCCAAGTGAATGGTAATGGCGCTGATTGTTCAAAAATACGGTGGAACCTCTGTCGGCACGATCGAGAAGATCGAAAATGTCGCGGAAAAATTAATTAAGGCAAAACAGGCGGGTCATGATATTGTAGTGGCAGTCTCGGCCATGAGCGGTGAAACCAACCGCCTTATCGACCTGG
This sequence comes from Gammaproteobacteria bacterium, assembly GCA_024275915.1. Taxonomy (GTDB): domain Bacteria; phylum Pseudomonadota; class Gammaproteobacteria; order UBA6429; family Thiohalophilaceae; genus JAJRYG01. The sequence goes on along the minus strand of JAJRYG010000064.1, from coordinate 1,942 downwards.
CAAAACAGATCAGCGACAAGCCGGATCCGCGTGAATTCGATGTGCTGGTTTCCACCGGTGAGCAGGTCACCATTGCCCTGCTGGCCATGGCGCTGAAGAAACGAGGCTATGATGCCCGCTCCTATACGGGAGCACAGGTCCACATCCTCACCGACAGCGCGCATACCAAGGCGCGAATTCTGGATATCGACGAAAGCCGTATCCGCGAGGACCTGGAAAAGGGTCGCATCGTCGTCGTCGCCGGCTTTCAGGGCATGGACGAGTACGGCAACATCACCACCCTCGGGCGGGGTGGCTCGGACACCACGGCCGTTGCCCTGGCCGCTGCACTGAAAGCAGAAGAGTGTCAGATTTACACCGACGTCGATGGCGTCTACACGACTGACCCGCGCGTGGTACCCAATGCGCGGCGGCTGGATTGCATCACATTTGAAGAAATGCTCGAGCTGGCCAGCCTGGGATCCAAGGTTTTGCAGATCCGCTCGGTGGAATTTGCTGGCAAGTACAATGTTAAATTACGGGTGCTTTCCTCGTTTCAGGAAGGGCCAGGTACACTGATAACGTTTGAGGATGACGAGATGGAAAAGGCGGTTATATCCGGTATTGCTTTCAACCGTGATGAAGCCAAGTTGACCATTCTGGGTGTACCGGATCAGCCGGGCGTGGCCTCGCAGATCTTGACCAGTATTGGTGATGCCAACATTGAAGTGGACATGATTATCCAGAATATTGGTGATGACGGTACGACCGATTTTACTTTTACCGTGCATCGCAATGATTTTGACGCAGCACTTGCTATCCTTGAGAAAACAGCCAAAGAGTTGGGAGCAAGACAGGTCAAGGGAGACAACGCCATTGTAAAGATATCGCTAGTCGGTGTGGGAATGCGTTCTCATGCCGGTATAGCAGGTACGATGTTCAAGGCGTTGGCAGATGAAGGCATCAACATCAGGATGATATCTACCTCGGAAATCAAGATCTCCGTGGTGGTTGATGAGAAATACATGGAACTGGGGGTACGTGCATTACATGATGCATTCAAACTTGATCAGGCCCCTGCGGCCTGAATCGGAGCATTAACCTCGGGTAAGGTTAATTTTTAAAGTCTAAATTCGCCCTGTCGATAAAGCATGGGAGCATGCCAATACAGCATTGAGCATGGAACGCATCGTCAGGCTAATTGTTTTAAGCTTAAGGAGTATTCAAACTATGTTGATTTTAACACGTCGAGTGGGTGAAACACTCATGATTGGTGACGAGGTTTCGGTGACGGTCCTTGGCGTTAAAGGAAATCAGGTTCGTATTGGTGTCAACGCTCCACGCGAAGTTTCTGTGCATCGTGAAGAAATTTACGAGCGTATCAAGCAGGAAAAAGCACAAAATAGCGAATCTGGCGAATAATTTCCTTTACCTCAACCGCCGGCTTTTGTATCCTTGCGGCCACGCATTCGTGCTGGCCTGAGGGATGCAGGATCCAGAAGCAGGTTTATCCACCAAACCTTCTGGTTCTCCCAGCAAACAGATAGCAGAATCCGGAGAGATGGCCGAGTGGCTGAAGGCGCACCCCTGCTAAGGGTGTATGGGGGTAACTCCATCGAGGGTTCGAATCCCTCTCTCTCCGCCATTAATCCCGCCACAGGGGTCTCCATCAGGAGGCCCCTGTTGCATCAAGGGGCAGGAAAAGCGCAAGAAATTCTTGCCAAATACCCGTGAAAACGGCTATAGTTCCGCCCCCTGACCCACACGTGGATGAGTGCTGCAAGGCATGTCCCGTAACAGTCAAGCGCCCGTAGCTCAGCTGGATAGAGTACCTGGCTACGAACCAGGCGGTCGCACGTTCGAATCGTGCCGGGCGCGCCATACAACAGAAGGCTCATCGCAAGATGGGCCTTTTTCATGTCTGTGAAGCAAAAATACAGGCCCGGCACGGTTCGAAGGTGCG
>JAJRYG010000063.1 GCA_024275915.1 Gammaproteobacteria bacterium | reverse complement strand
TATTGTAGCCTTCATATAAAAGTAATATGGCATTAGCACGTCTTCGGTGATCAGCATCGTTGTGTTTTTGAGAAATCTTTTTCAAACGCCGTCTGACAGCTCGGGGTATTTCATTTATACTGTAATCCAACTTGGGCCTCTCTCGATCATTTTTTTATCGATTGATCTGATCTCAGAGATGCGTCCAAGTTCCCTAAGTGGACACCTTTTTGGAACAGTTATTTAGGCTGGGGCTGGAACAAACCTGCGATCAACCCTGAAGATATTGACCTGAAAGCCCCTGCAGCCAAAAATTTATGCAACAATTGGGTTAACTTCCCGAACAGCTCCTATCCAGATTACTCTATTGGCAATTTACAATATAGCCCTGTAGTACCACAGGAAACTACAAGCTTGCACCCCTAAATAGCTGTTCCAAATACCAGCTCAGTTGGCTGATAAGTTATTTTTCATAAACACCGCCCCAGATGTGGAAGAACCTCGCATGACCGTCAGCCGCAGGGAAACGGCTGTCGAGCTTACAGGGATGTATTTACGGCGTGTCATGCCAGGCTCTTCCACAATCGGGACTCTTCGCATGACTTGACCTGGTATTTTGAACAGCTATTTAGCAGGATGTTGAAAAAGCCCTTCCCTGGCCTTTTTCAACCCGGGAACGGCAAGCGTGGTTTGCCGTTCCCTCAAACAGGCTGTCGAATAACGGCGTTTTTCAACAGCCTGCTAGAGCTGAATAATCTCTATAGCACGAACAGCCGGGTTCTGTATCAGGTGCAGGAATTCGATATCCAATACTCCGTCAGCTACTGTCACATCTATACTTTTTACCAATGCCGTATCGGATCCTACTTCCGCATAGATATCCACATTGGCAAACACCAATACACCTTCCATATTGACATCAAAGACCCGAAGCCCTACACCAAATGCCCCACTCCATGTTTCTGCAAAATGCAATCGAACACGATAATTACCATTTGGCACATTAAAGCTGTAGGACATTTCTGGTGCCGTATCAGAATCCCAGCGTACTGTCTGATATAGAGCGGGATCTGTCGTCCCACCTACTGTTGTAGTTGTACTTGCCGCATTTCCGGTATTGTACCCATAGTCTGCCAACCATATCTGACCCAGACCATCCACGTAGTCAGCCCCACCAACGTTAACCAAAAGAACAAGATTTGTGGTTGAAATATTCACGCCCGTGGATTGTGCAGAAATGTTACCAGCGACATCATAAGCTGCAACTGTATAGCTATAGGTCGTCAAGGGTGATAACCCTGTATCAGTATACGTCGTCGTACTACTTGTACCAACTTCGATACCATTTCGGTAAATCCGGTATCCAGCCAGTCCTGCCCCGCCAGTGTCTGTCGATGCGCTCCAACTCAAGTTGACCGAACTGGAATCACTGGCCGTACCACCCAAGCCAGTCGGGACACTTGGTGCAATGGTATCTGGTGCCAGGGTGGTAACACTCAGCACTACTGATTGCAGGGAAACATTCCCGGAATTGTCATAAGCTGCTACCGTATAGCTGTAAGACGTCGATGCAAGCAGGCCTGTATCCACATAATCCGAACTGGCTGTAGTACCAATTTCGAAGCCATCCCGATAAATACGGTAACCAGCCAAGCCCGAACCACCCGTATCCGTTGAGGCCGTCCAACTAAAGCTTACACTATTCGAACCTACAATATTTGCAGTTAGTCCAGCTGGAACAGATGGTGCCTCAACATCGGGCACAAAATCACCCGTACGAATAATCTCAATAGCTCTCAATGCCGGATTTTGAATGTTGTGTATGAAGTCGATATCCAAGACGCCATCAACAACAGAGATATCAGCTGTCTTCACCAAAGCAGTATTGGGTCCGGCCTCGGCATAAATATCCACATTGGAAAAAACAAGAGCACCTTCCATGTTGACATCAAAGACCCGAAGTCCTACACCAAATGCACCACTCCAGGTCTCGGCAAAATGCAATCGAACACGATAGTTACCATTTGTTACATTAAAGCTGTAGGCCATTTCCGGTGCCGTATCAGAATCCCAACGAACCGTCTGGTAAAGCACCAGATCCGTTGTCCCACTCACGGTTGTTGTTGTACTGACTGCGTTTCCAGTATTGAATCCATAGTCTGCCACCCATGTCCGGCCCAAACTATCTACGTAGTCTGCTCCACCTACGTTAATAAGCAGCACGATATCGGTGGTAGTGACATTCGCTATGGCAGATTGTGCAGAAACATTTCCTGCAGCATCATAGGCTGCAACCGTATAACTGTAAGTTGTTACCGGCAACAACCCTGTATCGGTATACGTCATTGTACTGCTTGTGCCAATCTCAATACCATCACGATAAATTCTGTAGCCGGCCAGCCCCGCCCCGCCTGTATCACTCGATGCGGTCCAGCTTAAATTGATCGTACTGGAATTACTGGCTGTACCACTTAGACCAGACGGGACACTTGGTGCAACAGAGTCCGGTGCCAACGTGCTAACAGTCAGTACTGCCGACTGCAGAGAAACATTTCCAGCATTGTCATAAGCTGCCACCGTATAGCTATAGGCTGTCGAGGCGAGCAGACCTGTATCTGTATAATCTGGAGTGACCGTAGTACCAACTTCGACCCCATCGCGGTAGATACGGTAGCCAGCCAATCCAGAGCCCCCTCCATCTGTCGACTCAGTCCAATTTAGCCCAACTGTGTATGAACCAGGAGTCGCCGTCAATCCAGTAGGTATTGCAGGTGCATCCACATCCGGGGTTATTGCCCCCAGGTAAACCACTTCGATTGCGCGTATCGAAGGATTTTGTACCTTATGGATAAACTCGATGTCCAACTGTCCGTCTGTAACGGCTACATTTGCAGCCTTGATAACCGCAGTATTCGCTCCGACTTCATCGTAGATATCCACATTTGCAATCGCAGTTGAGCCTTCCAGATTTACATCAAAAACACGAGCTCCTTTGAAAAATGCGCCACTCCATGTTTCGGCCATGTGGATTCTCACACGATAATTTCCACTTGCAACCGCAAAACTGTATGTCAGCTCGGGGGCTGTATCCGGGTCCCAGCGATTCGTCAGATATAAATCCGGATCGGTGGTGCCGCTTATAGCCGCAGTCGTGCTGCCTGGACTACCTGTGTTAAATCCATAATCAGCAGCCCATGTCAAACCTTGACTGTCTACATAACTGCCACCACCCACATTTACTAATATGGCTTGATCTGCAGTTGTTACAGAAACAGCTGTTGATGCTGCTGAAATGTTTCCTGCATTGTCGTAGGCGGTGACGGTATAATTGTAGGCAGTAGCCATTAACAAGCCTGTATCAATATAACTTGTTGTATTGGTTGCACCTACTTCCACACCATCCCTATATATTTTGTAGCCAGCCAGCCCGGAACTCCCAGTATCCGTTGAGGCAACCCAAATTAGTTTAACGGAACTTATACTATCGATTTCCCCAACCAGACCTGTAGGAATAGTTGGAGCAACTGTATCAAGTTCAGGTGTGGTCACAGTCAATACCACTGATTCAGGTGAAACGTTACCTGCATTGTCATAGGCCGCGACAGTATAATTATAGGTTGTCAACGGAGATGCACTGGAATCCGTGTAATTTCTGGACACAGTGGTTGCAATCTCCACCCCATCCCTGAAAATACGGTAACCCGCCAACCCAGATCCTCCTGTATCTGTCGCATCTGACCAGGCAAGGCTCACACTACTTGCACTTATATCTGTCACAGTCAGGCCAGAAGGTGTAGCAGGTGATTCTACATCCTGTGCAATGTCTCCTATGCGGATTATCTCGATTGCCTTGATTGAAGGGTTGTCAACCTTGTGGATAAACTGTATATCCAACTGCCCATCTGATACAACGACGTCTGCCTGCTTTATTAGCGCAGCATCAGCACCAGCCTGGGAAAAAACATCAATATCACGAACCGCAGTCACACCTTCAAGGTTGATGTCAAAGACTCTGGCTCCTTCAGAAAAAGCGCCACTCCAGGTTTCTGCCAGATATACACGAACACGATATATTCCATCTATTGCAGCAAAACTGTAGGTCAGTTCCGGTGAGTAGTATTGATCCCAACGAAGTGTCTGAAACAAGACTGGATCACTGGTACCTGTAACAATGTTGGTTATCTTGGAGACATTGCCTGTATTAAAGCCAAAATCTTCAGACCACGCCCGTCCGGTAGAATCAATAAAGACTCCCCCACCAACATTGATACGAAGAGGATAACCCGGCTTGTAGAAATACCAGCTACGAGTACGACTTACTCCCTGGCCATCGACAAAGCGGAAAGTCAATTCATGCTTTCCGGCATAAAGATTGTCAAAGGTTGCTACCGGCAGAGAAAAATTCTGACTGTAAATATTCCCGACATTACCGGTAAACAGGACACTTTCCGAACCACTGTCCAGCGACCAGTAACCGTCTGTCACACCATCAAAATCATATGCACCCACGGTAACTTGCGGTGCTGTGGTATAGATCTGGAATTCGGATTCTGGAATGGGGTCGAAAACCGGGCCATAATTCGTCGTATTGACAATAGGCGTATTACAGACGGTCAACTGCTGATCCAGGGCAGCCAGCCACACATCGGCCATTTTCTGATAGCCGGAATCATTTGGGTGGAAGTTGTCATACATGTCCGTGGAATAATCCAGCACATGTTCCATATCCACCAACTTCAGGTTGTCTCCTAGTGCGAGGCGGGAAGATACTAGATTGTACAGATTTTCATTAAACTTGACGGCAGTTGGATAAAATTCGGCACGATTGATGATTTGAGCAATAATGACCGAAACGACAACGACATAATCAGTTTCGTAACGATCGATTTCATCCAGAATTCTTGCTACATCGGTAATGATTTCGGAAGAATCATTTGTGCCAATGTGAAGCAAGACAGTGTCTGCTGGCCTTGCTACCAGCCAGTTGTAGATATTGTCTGCGATATAGGATGATCTTACGCCACTGAAGCCTTCATGTTCAGAATCAAAAGTTGTATCGACACCCCCTTCGGTACCGACGAAATCCACAGAGAAGCCCGCATCATTGAGACGGTTCCAGAGGGGTTTGCGATACCCCACCAGATTGTATGAACCGGTTCCCACTGTTATCGAGTCACCAAGCGGCATAATGCGTGTTGGCACATCACAAGCCGCATATGCAGTATTTACCACTGACATGAGAAAAGATAGTATTACGAAAGCAATAGAGAAAACGGATGTGTACTGACGGACGAACTGGCGAACATTCATATTAAGCTGGACCCTACAATTATTAATAACAATCAGTCTATATAAGCAATTTTCATACCATACTTCCATCTCCTTGTTTTTAAAAATGTTCTCCTGCTTGTGCCTGTCACTTAGCATGCTAATTGTAAGATATTCCAACACTAGTCATTTTCTGTTCCCAGTACAAAGTTTCCCTTGAGAGTATTCCAATCGTCATACTTTCCTGTACCGGAAAATACCATGACGAATTCCTTTCCGTCTGCACTTGTCCACTTGCCGGGAAAAGCGAAACCAAATTTGAATGTCGAATCCAGCCAGTTATCATAGTAGGCAACCGTGGTCCAGGGTCCCCACGGTTCCGGGGCATCGAAAACACCCCAAGAACCATCTTCACCATGCCAGGTGGTGAGCAAATAGCGCTTGAGTCCCTGGTTGTATACTACACGGACTCCCCACCCGACCCCGTTCGGGTCAGTAAAAACGGCCTTGCGCTTGCGGATGTCTTTCGTCCATGTCGGCTTGTTGCCATCATCCAGCCCCGCAAAGTATTCATAGGATGAACGATCCATGATTTTATTCTTCGCTACCCTGAACAGGGCAATGGTATAGCGTGACGGGTTTGCTCGCTTATCCTGGGAGTAGGCATAGACATAAGTATCCCGTGCACCTGAATAGTCCTTGCCGAACTGTAAAAAGGTCGTATCACTGAAAGCTCCATCTGGTTCGGCAAAGTCCCATTCAGTATCACTGCGCCGGTCGGGAAAATTGAAGATCCAGCTCATGCCATGATCAGTGGAACGCCCGATCTTCAGGCGCATCCAGGCATTTTGTTCTACAACTCCCATGTACAGGGTACCATCTATGGATAGCAAACCTGTTGGCTTGCCATCGAAGCTTGCAGCACTGGCCGAATCCTTGCCACCAAAGATATTACTGGCCTGTAGATTATCCGGCGAGCCAGCCACCCTTGCGATGCCCAACGTTACCCGCCCTATCCGGTTACTGCCGCCAAAGCCTCCACCATCACCCCAGCCCGTGTACAAGGCATTGTCATCGGCCCATGTAATGACCCACAGGTCCGAACCCGCTGCTACCTTTGAGGCAATGGAAGTCAGTGGTGAACAGAAGTCCCAGACTATTCCCGTGATCATCCTGCTCGGTGGATACGGTGGTGTTGCCGTTGCTTGAGGCCGAAACAGAGCCATGAGTACGACACCAGCAGAGAGAAAAAGCAGAAGCCCCGACAAAAGGGAAATTTTGGATTTGAACATCATGACATTCCTGTGAGCACGCTATACATTTCACTACACTCCTCTACCTTTCATGCCACATTACAAATTCTACCCTCGGGGCTCTGCAACAGTGCTTGCTTTGGACACCCTGTCCTCCCGGGAGGATTCGTGTCCCACATCCCGTCAAATACGGTTGATGACCATGAAAAATCCGTAGATACCTGGAAATCAAGTACCTGTACGGTGAGTAATTCAGCACAATTGTTTAGCACATTGACCCTCTGTAACAGGAAAGTTCTGGTAAAACTGATCCTGTTTCTCAGAATGCTTTTGTTTTGGTACTTTCGTTCTAAAACAAACCGGCTGTATCCCGGTTTTCATTGCCAGCACCGTGGGCATAAAAAACCGAACACCTGATCGGTTTATCCCCGTCGTCTGGCGTTGCGGGTTTTGTTGCGCTGGTAGATTTTTTCTGGCAGGGGCAGGTTGGCGAGTTTGTAGAGGGCCTTGATCTTGTGCAGGGGCAGATCCTGCCATTTGCCTGAACGCAGTTCGCGGGTAAGTTCGATATTGCCGTAGCGTATCCGCATCAGGCGGCTCACGGTGATGCCGATGGCTTCCCAAATGCGGCGCACTTCGCGGTTGCGGCCTTCCTTGAGCAGCACATGGTACCAGTGGTTGCTGCCCTGCCCGCCTGCATCGACGATGCTGTCGAAGTGGGCCGGTCCGTCGTCCAGTTCGACACCTTTTTTGAGCTGGCGGATGTCCTGCTCGGAGACTTCGCCCAGTACCCGCACGGCATATTCACGTTCGATTTCACTGGAGGGATGCATCAGCTTGTTGGCCAGGGCACCATCGGTGGTGAGGATCAACAGGCCACTGGTATTGATGTCGAGCCGGCCGACGGTGATCCAGCGGCCGTGCTTGATGACGGGCAGGTTGTCGAAGATGGTAGGTCGGCCATCGGGATCGGAGCGGGTACAGACCTCTCCTACCGGCTTGTGATAGACAATCACTCTTACCAGTTGTGAGGTGCTGATGGCCAGTGGCTTGCCATCGACAACCACCTTGTCATCGCTGGTGATGCGATCACCGAGTCTGGCCCGTTGGCCATTGACTTCGATACGGCCCTGCTCGATCCAGCGTTCGATTTCACGGCGTGAACCATAGCCGGCACGGGCAAGGACTTTCTGGATTTTTTCTGTTTCCATGGAATCGGGCTACTTCAGCGGATGTCTTCAGCAATGGCGGCGGGATGATTCGCTGTGAGGCGGATCAGTTTTCTGCAGTCAGGGTTTCTTCCACCCCGTTGGCTTTTGCCTTGTCGGCTTCTTGCGTGTTTTGTGCCGTTTCTTGCTGCTCGGGTTCTGCTTCATCATTCGAGGCTTCGGCATCACTCACCTTTGCCTCAGGGCTATCCGCTGGCTCTTCTGGCTTGGCCGTTTCCGCTGTTTCAGCACTTTCCGGCATCGTGGTTTCATCTTCGGTGGTCGGCTCATCGCTGTCAGCGGCTTTTGGGTTTTCTTCCGGCATGCCCAGATCCAGCTCGGCGTTGATGGCATCGATGTCGCGCAGCTCGGCCAGTGAGGGCAGGTTTTCCAGATTGGCGATGTTGAAGTAATCGAGAAATCCCCGGGTGGTGGCATACAGCGCCGGTTTGCCGGGTACATCACGGTGGCCCACCACCTTGACCCAGTCACGCTCCATGAGGGTCTTGATGATCTGGGTGCTGACACTGACTCCGCGCACCTCTTCGATCTCGGCGCGGGTAATGGGTTGACGGTAGGCGATCAGGGCCAGGGTCTCCAGGGTGGCACGGGAATACCTGGCTGGCTTTTCTTCCCACAGGCGGGAAACCCAGTCGGCATAGTCTTGGCGTACCTGAAAGCGAAAACCACTGCCCACTTCCTTGAGTTCGACACTGCGATCGGCATAGTCCTGCTGGATCTGTTCGAGTGCCGCTTTGATCTGGGCCGGCTCCGGCATTTCATCTTCGACAAACAGTGCCAGCAGACGATTGACACTCATGGGTTCGTCGGCGGCAAACAAGATGGCTTCGATAACGGCTTTGAGTTGTTCTTCATTCATGATCTGTTTTGTCCTGTTTAACCTGTACCGGGTTCCGTATGGGCGGATGCCACCGCCTTGACGTGAATGGGCCCGTAAGCTTCGGTCTGTACAAGTTCCAGCAGCGATTGCTTTATCAGTTCCAGAATTGCCAGCAGGGTAACCACTACCCCACTGCGCCCCTCCTCGATATCGAACAGATCCGAGAAATCGGTAAAGTGATCCGATTTTACATTGCCCAGCACCAGCGACATGCGTTCACGCACCGACAACGGCTCCATCTGGATGTGGTGATGTTCGTACATGGAGGCCCGCTTCATGACATCCTTGAAGGCTGAAAGAATTTCCTGCAGATCGACTGCCGGTGGCGTGCGCACGACTTTCAGATCCGGGGCCTGGACGTCGGTCGGAAAGACGTCACGACCAACCCTTGGCATGGCATCGATGTCTTCGGCCGCCTGCTTGTAACGCTCGTATTCCTGCAGGCGGCGCACCAGCTCGGCGCGGGGATCGCCTTCTTCCTCGGCCTCTTCTGCAGGCCGCGGCAACAGCATGCGTGACTTGATCTCGGCCAGCATGGCAGCCATGACCAGGTACTCCCCGGCCAGCTCCAGCTGCATGTCCTTCATCACGTCCACGTATTCCACGTACTGGCGGGTGATTTCGGCAATGGGCAGGTCGAGGATTTCGAGGTTCTGGCGCTTGATGAGATAAAGCAGTAAATCCAGTGGCCCTTCGAAGGTTTCGGCGAGAAACACCTCCAGCGCATCCGGCGGAATATAGAGATCCTTTGGCAGCTCGGTATAGGCGGTGCCCTGCACGATGGCAAAGGGCATTTCTTCCTGCTGCGGGGTGGTTTCCGGGGGCTCGACCTGGCTCATGGCTTAACGGTACTCCAGGCCCATGACCTGACGCACTTCGGCAAGGGTTTCCCGCGCTACTTCGCGTGCCCGGTCTCGACCTTCTTTCATGATATTTTGCACCAGCCCCATGTCCTGTTCGTATTCCCGTGCCCGTTCCTGAATTGGCGCCAGCTCCTTGAGCACCGCATCGATGACCGGTGTCTTGCAGTCCAGGCAGCCGATTCCGGCTGTTTTGCAGCCTTCCTGCACCCAGCTGCACACCTCGTCATTGGAGTATACCTGATGCAATTTCCACACTGGGCATTTTTCCGGGTCGCCCGGATCGGTGCGACGTACACGGGCCGGATCGGTGGGCATCTTGCGAAGTTTTTCGCTAATGATTTCAGGATCTTCGCGCAGAGCAATGGTATTGCCATAGGATTTGGACATTTTCTGGCCATCGAGCCCCGGCATTTTCGACGCCGGCGTCAGCAGCGCATCGGGCTCGGGCAGAATGATGCGTCCGCCGCCTTCCAGGTAGCCAAACAGGCGTTCCTTGTCGCTGAGCTTGATGTTCTGCTGGCCATCGAGCAAGGCCTGGGCGGTGGACAGGGCCTCGATATCACCCTGCTCCTGAAATTTACGCCGTAACTCTTTGTATAGTTTGGCGTTTTTCTTGCCCATTTTCTTGATAGCCTGTTCGACCTTGTCTTCGAAGCCGGGCTCGCGGCCGTACATGTGGTTGAAGCGGCGTGCCACTTCGCGGGTCATTTCCACATGGGCCACCTGATCCTCGCCCACCGGCACCAGGCCGGCCTTGTAGACCAGGATATCGGCACTTTGCAGCAGCGGATAGCCGAGGAAGCCATAAGTGGCCAGATCCCGCTCACGCAGCTTTTCCTGCTGATCCTTGTAGCTGGGGACCCGTTCCAGCCAGCCCAGCGGGGTGATCATGGACAGCAGCAGGTGCAGCTCGGCATGTTCGGGCACCTGGGACTGGATGAACAAGGTGGCCGAGCCAGGATTGACGCCCACCGCCAGCCAGTCGATGACCATGTCCCAGACACTGCGCTCGAGGATTTGAACGTCCTCGTAATGGGTGGTCAGGGCATGCCAGTCGGCAACGAAAAAATAGCACTCGTACTCGTGCTGCAGCTTGATCCAGTTTTTGAGCACACCGTGATAATGGCCCAGATGCAGGGCGCCGGTCGGCCGCATGCCGGACAGCACGCGCTGCTGCTGATTGGGTAAGGAATTCAAAAAGTTCTCCCGGGGAAAATATCTGTCAAAACGTGTCTGTCATTTTATTTTGGCTGCCGCACAAAGGGTCATTTTTCGCGGCGCCCTTTTGTTGGACCGGTAATTATACCGGAATCGGGGCCCGAACCGATAGCCATCAGTCCTCGAATGGCGAGGGGTCGCCCTTGCCGCGGCGCAGCACTCCCGGTTTGTCGCCGGTCAGGTCCACCACGGTGGTCGGGTCGATGCCACAGTGGCCCCCGTCGATGACCAGATCCAGCTGGTGTTCCAGAGCTTTGCGGATGTCCTCGGCATCGGTCATGGGCATGTCCTCACCCGGCAGGATCAGGGTGGAGCTCATGATCGGTTCACCCAGCTCGTTGAGCAGCTCGCGGACGATATTGTTGTCTGGCACCCGGATGCCGATGGTGCGCCGTTTGGGGTGCATGAGGCGTTTGGGGACCTCCCGGGTAGCCGGCAGGATGAAGGTATAGGGCCCCGGTGTCTGGGCGTTGAGCAGGCGGTAATTGCTGTTGTCCACCTTGGCGTAGGTGGACAGCTCGGACAGGTCCCGGCAGACCAGGGTGAAGTTGTGCCCGTCGTCCACGCGACGGATCTGACGGATGCGATCCAGGGCTTTCTTGTCACCAATGTGACAACCCAGCGCATAGGCCGAATCGGTCGGATAGGCGATCACTCCGCCACGATTGAGTAGTTCCACCGCCTGCTTGATCAGACGCGGCTGGGGATTATCGGGGTGAATATGGAAAAACTGGCTCATAGGCTGGCGATGGCTCCGCTTGGGGTGGATTCGGACCAGACGGGAAGATCCCATACTGGCAGGCAACGTGCAGGTAATGGTGGTAAACTGCCGAGATCACGATAGATATTGCTCGGGCCGTGGTAATCGGATCCGGCCGAAGCGGCCAGTTCGAAGCGGCCCGCCAGCTGCGCCATGTTTTCGATATCCGAGGGGCTGTGGCTGCCCGAGACCACCTCCAGGGCCAGGCCGCCCAGCTCACGAAATTCACCCACCAGCTGGCGCATGCGGGTGGCACTGAGCCGATAGCGGGCCGGATGGGCAATCACGGCGATGCCACCGGCAGCCTGGATCCAGCCCAGGGCCTCTTCCAGGGAGGCCCAGTTGCCCGGCACATAGCCCGGCTTGTTGCGGACCAGATAACGCCGGAACACCTGCTGCACATCCTTTGCATAGCCGGCTTCGACCAGCCAGTGGGCAAAATGTGTACGGCTGAGGATATTGCCGTTGGCGTGCTTGCGTGCCCCCTCCAGTGCCCCGGGAATGTTCTTTTTTTCCAGCCTGCGGGCAATTTCCTCGCCACGGCTGATGCGAAACTCGCGCAAGCCGGCGATGCCGGCCAGCAGTTGCGGGCAGTCATCCCGGATTTTCAGGCCTACGACATGAATGGTCTGGTGGCTCCAGCTCACCGACAACTCGATACCGGGCACAAAGCCGATACCAAGCTCAGAGGCGGCCGCTTGCGCCTCGGCCAGGCCCGCCACCTCGTCGTGATCGGTCAGAGCCATGACCTGCACCCCCTTTTGGGCCGCCCGCTGCATCAGCTGGGTGGGACTGAGGGTACCGTCGGAAGCGGTGGAATGGGCATGCAAATCAAAATGAGTCTCGGACATGGCCGGATTATAACAGCATGTTTAGGAACCAATGGCGTATTGATCGGTCAAAATCAGCCAGTTATGTTACAGTTATCGGCTTATTTTGGAGGCTCAAGAGGCGCCATTGACAACCATGGAAAAACTGCATATCGATGCGACCAGTCTGACTGACACGCTGATGGAAAAATGTCAGGAAATAAAGGATGCAGCCCGTGCCACCACGGTCAAAAACACCGAGCTGGCCGATCCGGAAGAACTGTGCGAGGCCGTACAGCGTTTCTGCCAGATCATCCTGCACACCGATGGCAAGATTTCTGCCACCGATGAAGATCCGCTCAGCGCCGAAACGGAAGAAATCCACAATCTGACCGAATATGCCTTCGATCTGATCCAGCAAATGATGCGCTGGGCCGAATGGCTGAAACTCAACGATACCCGAAGCACCCTGGATGATCTGCTGATCACCACCTGCATCTGGTGCATTCGTCACATTGGCGCAATCCGGGAAATCGACGAAGTGGTCAATGCCCTGTCGAAAATCTCCAACAACAGCGCCGATCCGGAGTTTCTTGCCAATCTCAGCCAGATTTATCGCGAAATTGCCGACGCGGTCGCACCGGAAATCAAGCAGGATCTGGATAATAGCCAGCCAAACCGACCCTGGCGTATTCTCAACCTCAATTATGGCATTGTCGCGACCCGCAGCTACAATACTGATATCATGGAAGAGGCCTTTGGACAGTTACTGCTGCGCTTCCCGGAAGATGCCCGCAGCTTCTTTCAGGAAGGCATGGAACAGATGGACATCGTCGGCTATCCCGATTTCGTCCGCTCGGTAATGGAAAAATATTACCAGTTGACCAACAAACCTACACTCCATTAGAAAATGACCGGAATATTATGAAGTTTCTTTACGATTTTTTCCCGATTCTGCTGTTTTTCATCGCCTACAAGATATCGGGTATCTATGTGGCCACCGGCGTGGCCATGGCCGCCTCAGTGCTGCAGGTCAGCGCCTACTGGTTCAAGCACCGCAAGTTCGAGAACATGCATCTGGTGACCCTGGCGCTCATCATGTTCCTCGGCAGTGCCACCCTCATTTTCCACGACAAGGCCTTCTTCATGTGGAAGCCAACCATCGTCAACTGGATATTTGCCGCCGCCTTCCTCGGCAGCCAGTTTATCGGCAAGAAGCCCCTGGTCGAGCGCATGATGAGCCACGCCATCGAAGCCCCCAATGTGGTCTGGAAACGGCTCAATCTCAGCTGGGTGCTCTTCTTCATACTCATGGGTGTGGCAAACATCTATGTGGCCAACATCTATTTTCAGGCCGAAACCCTGCTCAACTCGGCAGCCGGTCAGGTGGTGGAACTGGAAACCTGTGCCCAGATGTACAGCAACCACATCCTCGACCTGTGCAACAGCGCCAAGCAAAGCGAGGAAACCTGGGTCAACTTCAAACTGTTTGGCATGCTCGGGTTAACCCTGCTGTTTGTCGTTGGCCAGGCCATCTACCTGTCCCGTCACATCAAGGACGAACAACCGGCCATTGCCGAACCCGTCGAACAGCAGGGTGAAGGATAAACATGCTCTATGCCATTATCGCCGAAGACGCCGCGGACAGTCTTGACAAACGCCTGGCAACCCGCCCAGCCCATCTGCAACGCCTGAATCAACTGAAGGAACAGGGGCATCTGGTACTGGCCGGCCCTCACCCGGCCATCGACAGCGAGGACCCCGGCCCGGCCGGGTTCAGCGGCTCCCTGATTGTTGCCGAATTCAGCAGCCAGAAAGCGGCACAGGAATGGGCCAATGCTGACCCCTACCTTGCCGCAGGCGTTTACGCCAAGGTCACGGTAAAACCCTTCAAACAGGTTCTGCCCTGAACAACAATAAATAATCGAATATCCATCTATAGCTACTTTAAATATACATATCAGAGGAAATATCAATGAAATTTCATTACTACGGCATGATCATGGCCGCAACCATCGGCATGAGCGCCGTATCCGGTGCTACCTTTGCAGAAGAAGTCGTTGCCACGGTCAATGGCAAACCCATTAGCCAGCGTGTCTACGAAATCTATCTTAAAAAGCTGCAGTCCCAGCAACCCCAGCTGGCCGGCAATCGTGAACTGATCATCCAGGATCTGGTCAACCGTGAGCTGCTCTACCAGGACGCGCTGAAAAAGGGCCTGGAAAAGGATAAAGATGTTGTCTTCGCCCTGGATCAGATCCGCAAGAACACCCTGATCCAGGCCAACGTTGGCAAGTTTACCCAGGATCACCCCATCACCGATGCCGATCTGAAAAAAGAATACGACGAGAACATCGCCAAGCTGGACATGAACGAATACAAGGCCCGTCACGTACTGCTCAAGACCGAAGACGAAGCCAAGGCGGTTATCAAGGAACTGGATAATGGTGCCGTATTCGTTGACGTTGCCAATGCCAAAACCATCGAACCCAATTCAAATGGCGGCGACCTCGGCTGGTTCAAACCCCAGCAGATGGTAACCGAGTTTTCTGAAGCAGTGGCCAAGCTGAAAAAGGGTGAATACACCAAGACCCCGGTCAAGTCCCAGTTTGGCTGGCATGTGATCCTGCTGGAAGACACTCGCAAGGCCACCCCTCCCAAGTTTGAAGACGTGAAGCAGCAGCTGCGCGCCATGATGCGTAACCAGCAACTGCAGGACTACATCACCAACCTGCGCAAGACCGCCAAGATCGACATCAAGAAATAAGTGTCAGATTGGCCCGCAAAAAAGGCGCTCGATTGAGCGCCTTTTTTTATATTGAAGATTATAGATACAAGATGCAAGACGGACCTTGCCGGGAGCGCCGGCGTCTCGCCGGCAACACGGTCGGAAACGAGCGGTGGATGGGTGCATGGAAGCACATCGGTCGCCAAGATTCCTTCCGGTTTCGGAGGGCGTTCGATTTGCTTCGCTTTGCTCAGCGGCATCCTACGGCGGGGTTATATTCGGGGGGCTGGGTTATATTCGGGTAGGATGCCAGCCTGCGCTGGCATGACGGGTTAACAATCTGCATCTTTAACACACCCCTGCGCCGGAATGCCGGAGTGACAAGCCATGGTGCGCCCTGTATCTTTTCCCTTGTATCTTGCTATCTTTTTATTTCAAAGGCGTAAACCGGAATGACTGTCCGCCAATGGCTGCCTCGTACATCAGCCCGGCCTTGGCCATGGTAAACACGGCCACGCCGTCACTGTAATCGGCAGTAGCGGCAGCCCCCACATCGGCGGCCACAGCAGAAGCTTTGGCACTGAACTCGACGTTATCGGACTTGAAACGATCGAAGGCCGCCTTGTCCTTGAAGAAAATCAGCTCACGAAACACCTGGCCGCCAAACTGGAAGCCGATGGAGCCTTGGGTGAGGCTGGCGAAGCCAACCATCTTGCCCTTGCGGTAGACGGCACCCTTGCCGTAGGAGCCCCCGATGCCGATACCGCCCTTGCCAACCGAGGGAAACACCACATAGGCATAGGCCTTGTCGAAAAATGTCTTGATGCTGGGATCCTTTTTCTTGAATTCGGCAATGGCTTCCTTGGCGGCCTTGTCCATCTTGGCGGACTTGTTGGGGTTCCAGCCAGCACTGACCGACAGGGAAAGCATGAGGGCGACGAACAGGGTCAGTATTCGGGATGTTTGCATGTTGGTCATGGTGATCACCTCGGGGTTGTTTTTATCGTTGATGATGTGTCCATTTCCATCAAAGGCTGTCGAGCAACTCGTGGAACCCGACCTCGTCGAGCATGGGCACGCCCAGTGCCCGGGCCTTTTCTGCCTTGGAGCCGGGGTTGTCTCCCACGATAACATAATCGGTCTTTTTTGAAACACTGCCGGCCACTTTGGCCCCTTTTGCACGCAGCAGGTCCTTGGCCTCGTCCCGTGTCATGTCTGACAGGGTGCCAGTGACGACGAATGTCTTGCCCGCCAGCGGCAGTTCGGTGGCTTCCCTGCGCGGTGTTTCCGGCAGCTCGATGACCGCCAGCAGCTTGTCCAGAACCTCGCGGTTGTGTTTTTCCTTGAAAAAATTGACGATACTCTGTGCCACAATCGGCCCCACATCGGGTACCGACTGCAATTCTTCCACCGATGCCTTGCGGATGGCATCCAGCGAACCAAAGTAACTGGCCAGGGTCTGGGCGGTGGTCTCACCCACATCGTGGATGCCCAAGGCATAGAGGAAACGCGCCAGGGTGGTGTGGCGGCTCTTGTCGATCGCCTGGATCAGCTTGCTGGCAGATTTTTCCGCCATGCGTTCCAACGCGGCCACCTGCTCGACGGTGAGGGAATACAGATCCGACATGTCGTTGACTAGGCCTTGGTCCACCAACTGCTCCACCAGCTTGTCGCCCATGCCCTCGATGTCCATGGCCCGGCGCGAGGCAAAATGCTTGATGCTTTCCTTGCGCTGGGCCGGGCAGTACAACCCACCCGTGCAATAGGTCACCGACTCTCCTTCCAGACGCACGGCGGGCGAATGGCAGACGGGGCAGTTGTCGGGCAGATGATAGCGCCTAGGCTTGCCCTTGCGTTTCGATTTGACCACCGAAACGATCTGCGGGATCACGTCACCGGCCCGCCGCACGATCACCGTGTCGCCGATCCGTATGTCCAGTCGATCGATTTCGTCCTGGTTGTGCAAGGTGGCGTTGCTGACCATCACGCCACCCACATGCACGGGTTCGAGGCGCGCCACCGGTGTCAGGGCACCGGTGCGTCCCACCTGTACATCGATATCCAGCACGGTGGTCATTTCTTCCTGGGCAGGAAACTTGTGGGCAATGGCCCAGCGTGGTGCACGGGCCACGAAACCCAATTGTTCCTGTTGGTCGAGGCGGTTCACCTTGTAGACGATGCCATCGATTTCATAATCCAGGCTGTCGCGCTTTTCCTGCATCTGTCGGTAATATTCGAGGCAGCCTTCGGCCCCTTTGACTACCCGGCTTTCGGGATTGACCGGGATGGCCCAGGATCTGAGCTTTTCCATGATCCGGTGGTGGGTTGCAGGCAGCTCGCCGTCCCGCACCACGCCGGTGCCATAGGCAAAAAAGGCCAGCGGTCGGCTGGCGGTGATACGGGGATCGAGCTGGCGCAGGGAACCGGCTGCGGCATTGCGCGGGTTGGCAAACAGTTTGCCCCCCTTCTGCCGCTGCATTTCGTTGAGTTTTTCAAACCCCTTGCGGGGCATGATGACCTCACCACGCACTTCCAGGGTCTGTGGGTAATCCTTGCCACGCAGGCGCAGGGGGATGGCATCGATGGTGCGAACATTCTGGGTCACGTCTTCACCGGTGGTGCCATCGCCACGGGTGGCGGCCTGCTTCAGGCTTCCCTGTTCGTACATGAGGCTGATGGCCAGGCCATCGAGCTTGGGTTCGACCGCATAATCGATGACATCGACACCCAGTTTTTCCCTCGCCCGCCGATCGAAATCGAGCACTTCCTGCTCTTCGAAGGCATTGGCCAGTGAAAGCATGGGGATCTCGTGACGGACTTCGCTGAATTCCGACAGGGGCTTGGCCCCCACCCGCTGGGTCGGGGAGTCGGGGGTGATGAGCTCGGGATAATCGGCCTCCAGCATCTGCAATTCACGCATCAGGCGATCATAGGCCGAGTCGGTGATTTCCGGATCGTCCAGGACATAATAGCGGTAATCGTGATAAAGGATTTCTTCGCGCAGTTGGGCAACACGCTTTCTGACAGTATCGGAAATAGACATAGGTAGAGTGCGGTTTATTTCTGGTGAGCCTTGATGGCCGCCATCTTCTGTTTGAAACGGAAGGTTTCGATCTTTTCCTTCAGGTGGCCAATAGTCTGCACACTGAGCACGCTGCGGGTTTCGTCACACAACTCACCACCGAGCTGTTCGGCCATGCCACGACCGATGGCCAGGGTTTTCTCCAGAGCCTCGCGCCCCTCGACCGGACCAGGCAACTGCATGAACAGGGACAGCCCCGGGGTCTGCATGTCTTCGAGCTGTTCCAGCTCCAGGGTGCCCGGCTCCACCGTATTGGCCACACTGCACAGCGGGTAGCTGCGGGTTTGGCCATCGGGATAATAATGATAGATTTTCATCGCCCCGTACTCCAGTCCCTGGGCCAGCAGGGCATCACGCACGTCCATGCCGGAAAAGTGCTGATCGGCTTTGGCCATGATGTTGAGGACCACAACCAGCGTTTCCGAACCAGGCGGACTGACTTCTTGCGGTGAAGCGGAAACCGGAGCGATATCCTCGTCGATATCCACATCGGAAAGATGGGGAGTGAGCCGGGACAGGGCATCCAGATCCTCGGCATCGGGTTCGTCGGCCAACAACGGTTCGTGCCGGTCATCAACGGAATCCTTCTTGCCCAGCAGGCGGGAAAACAGGTCGAGTACGCGAGTTCGTTTCATCTCTTTTTGCTGAGTAAAACGGTGGTAAATCACAAAACCACCGATGATGGTCAGGCCCAGAAACAACAGGATCAAACGGAGCTCATCCATTCAAACCGTCCTCCATGGAGTGTTTATGTCTGAGAATAGCCAGATCTTCTTTAATTACACAGCAGCCCCCATGTGAGCCTGTTATGCGCTCATGACATGCGAACAGGCCAATTTTCACAGAACCAGGGCTCAAGTATTCAATCAGTCAATATGACTGCAATATCCGGCCCAAGAGCGTGTAAAAATGATGCCTAGCCAGTATGACCTATACAGCTGCCAATTCAACCGCTTCCTCGATATCCACCGAGACCATGCGTGATACACCTGGCTCATGCATGGTTACGCCGGTCAGGTGCTGGGCGGCTTCCATGGTCACCTTGTTGTGGGTGATGAAAATGAACTGGATGCGCTCGGACATTTCCTTGACCATTTCACTGTAACGGCTGACGTTGGCATCGTCCAGCGGCGCGTCCACTTCGTCGAGCATGCAGAATGGTGCCGGGTTCAGTTCAAAAATGGCAAACACCAGGGCCACGGCAGTGAGGGCCTTTTCCCCACCTGACAGCAGGTGAATGGTGCTGTTGCGCTTACCCGGCGGACGGGCCATGACGGTGACGCCCGTATCCAGCATGTCTTCACCGGTCAGTTCCAAGTAGGCGTGGCCGCCACCGAACAGGCGCGGGAACAGCCGCTTGAGGCCGCTGTTGACCTTGTCGAAGGTTTCCTTGAAGCGGGTGCGGGTCTCGCGGTCGATCTTGGCGATGGCGTTTTCCAGCGTGGTCAGGGCTTCGGTCAGATCGTCATTCTGCTTGTCGAGGTATTTCTTGCGCTCGGACTGTTGTTCGTATTCCTCGATGGCCGCCAGGTTGATGGGCCCCAGCCGGGTGATCTTGGCTTGCAGATCATCGGCCTGCTGTTGCCAGTCGGCTTCGTTGGCCGCTTCGGGCATTTCGGCGATCAGGGTCTTGAGCTCATAGCCGGTTTCCTCGATCTGCTCTTCCAGGGTCTGGCGACGCACCTTGACTTCCTGCTGGCTGATGCGCAACTGTTCCAGCTGGCTGCGCACATCCTGCACGTCCTGCTCGGCACGGGAACGGGACTGCTCCAGCTCACGCTGTTCGTGCTCGATGGTTTCCAGTTTCTTGCGGGCCTCGGCCAGTTCGCTCTCCACGCCCACACGCTGTTCCAGCAGGCCTTCGAGTTCCTTGCTCATCTCGGCCAGGGGGGCTTCACTTTCGGCCAGCGCCTTTTGCAGTTCCTCGCGGCGGGTCTTGACCTGCTCGAAACGGGATTCCAGACGTTCCAGGGCCTGGCGCGTGGAGGCCAGTTCGGTGGAGAGGGTCTGCACCTTGAGCTTGATTTCATGCGCCTGGTTGCGGGCTTCCTGGGCACGGCCACGGGCCACGTCCAGGGCTTCGCGCTGCATGTCACGCTGGCGGATCAGTTCCTCGCGCTGCTGTTCGTGGCCACTCATGGCATCGAGTGCACTCTGCAAGGTGGTGCGGGCGGCCATCAGGGCTTCCTGATCGGCTTCCATCTGGCCGGTCAGTTCGTTCAGTTCACTCTGCAGGCGATTGCGGCGATTCTGCACCTGCTCGAGCTGGGCTTCGCGGGCACTGCAACGGGACCGGCTTTCGGCCACTTCGCGCTGTGCCTGGTTGGCACTGGCCTGGGCGCTGTCCCGTTCCATTTCCACCTCGCGCAGGCGGTTGCGCTCGGCTTCCAGCTGCGCCTGCAGCGCCTCGACCTGGGCGGCAATCTCGGCCATCTGCGCGGCCATGGTCTTGAGTTCCTGTTCACGCTGCAAGATCCCGGCCTTGGCATCGGAATCACGCACGACCCTTAGCCAGCCCCGACCCAGCCAGATGCCGTCACGGGTGACAATGGACTCCCGGGCGGCCAGGCGGCCACGCAGGGCCAGGGCGGCGTTGAGATCCTCGGTGACGTAGACCCCGGCAAGCAGGGAATCCAGCGGCCAGGGTGCGGAGACCTTGGACAGCAGGGTGTCGGTGAGACTCGCCTCGGCCGCGCTGGCCTCGACGCTGGTGTCGAACAGGCTCAGGCTGCCTTCGTCGAAGCCGCCGAGCACTTCGGCCAGCGGATCAACGCCTTCGACACACACGGCTTCCAGGTGGTGACCCAGCACGCATTCGGCGGCGGTTTCCCAGCCTTTTTCCACATCCAGCTCTTCGGCCAGGCGCGGGGCGTCCTGCAGGTGCTGGCCACTGAGCCACTGGCTCACGGCACCCTGTTCCTTGCCCAGTGCGGCCTGCTGCAGGGCTTCCAGTGAGGCACTGCGGCCCTTGAGGTTCTGCAATTCACTGCGCAGTTCATCCAGACGTTGGGTGGTCTGGTGGGTAGATTCGCGCAGATGGCTGATCTGGGCCTGATGTTCGGCGAGTATGGCCTGACTCTCGGCCACCTTCGCCTCGTTCTGGACGATGGCCTGCTGTAGGGTTTCGATTTCCTTGTGCAGGGCTTCGGGAGAGAGCTCGGCCAGTTCGGCCTTCATTTTCTCGCCGCGCGCCTGCAACTGGCTCATGCGCTGTTCCAGGTGCTGAATGCGGGTACGTTCCACATCGGCCTGGCGGGCCGGTTCGGCCGCCTGCTGATTGAAGGTTTCCCACTGGCTCTGCCAGCTGTGCATGGCCTGCTCGGCCACGGCCAGCGCCTCGGTGGCGGCTTCTTCCTGGCTGATGGCATTCTGGTAATCCGGCTCCAGGGCCTTGAGCTGGGCATCCAGGGTCTCGATGCGCTGCTGATCGGAGACCAGATGCTGCTGGGTTTCCTCGGCATCATGACTCAGGGTGTTGAGATCCTGCTGCTGCTGGGCGCGGCGCTCGCGGGCGTGCTGGATGGACTGTTCCAGCCGGGCAATATCGGCGCCCAGGCTGTAGAAACGGCTCTGTACCGTGCTGTGGCTGTCGGTGGCGTCGGCCAGCTGGCTGCGGTGCTTTTCGATGTCGGCCTCGATGGCTCGCTGTTTGGCCAGCGCCTGTTCCAAGGCGGTGTTCTGCTCGGCCAGCTGCTGCTCGGCCTGCTGGCCCTGGACATCGAGCACACTCCAGCGCAGAGCCTGCAGCTGTGCCCGCACCAGGCGCTCTTCTTCCTTGAGCTGCTTGTAGCGTTCGGCGGTATTAGCCTGACGCTTGAGCCGCGCAAGCTGCTTGTCCAGCTCGTCACGCAGATCGCTGAGGCGTTCGAGGTTTTCCCGCGTATGGCGCATGCGGGTCTCGGTTTCGCGGCGGCGTTCCTTGTATTTGGAAATGCCAGCGGCCTCTTCGAGAAACACGCGCAATTCTTCGGGCTTGGCCTCGATGATCCGGGAAATGGTGCCCTGCTCGATGATGGAATAGCTGCGCGGGCCCAGGCCGGTACCAAGGAAGATGTCGGTGATGTCGCGGCGGCGGCAGCGGGTGCCGTTGAGGTGATAGACGGACTGGCCGTCGCGGGTCACCGTGCGCTTGATGGAGATTTCGTTGTAATTGGCATACTGGCCGCCCAGGCTGCCATCGGAATTGTCGAACACCAGCTCCACGGTGGCCTGGCCCACGGGCTTGCGCGCCGAGGAGCCGTTGAAGATGACATCGGCCATGGACTCGCCACGCAGATGCTTGGCCGAGGATTCACCCATCACCCAGCGCACCGCGTCAATGATGTTGGATTTGCCACAGCCGTTGGGGCCAACCACGCCAATCAGATTGCTGGGCAGCGGCACCGTGGTCGGGTCGACAAAGGATTTGAATCCGGATAATTTCAGTTTACTCAATCGCATCAGCGGAAGATACAGATTCGCATTCGCGGTGACAAGATTGACAGGGAATGAATTTCCCTGTTGGTGATGCAGGTCCCGGTGAAACTGGATAAACAGTGAGCAATCGGGCCGGATTTGGCTGGATTCCCGGCGATGATTCGGGTAAGGTGCGCGCCATGTCCAGCAAGCCATCCAAACAGCTCGAAACCTTCGACAACCCCATGCCCGAGCGGGATTACACCATCCGCATCGACGTGCCCGAATTCACCTGCCTGTGTCCCAAGACCGGCCAGCCGGATTTTGCCACCCTGCACATCGAGTACGTCCCCGATCGGCAGTGTGTGGAGCTCAAATCCCTGAAACTCTATGTCTGGTCCTACCGGGATGAAGGCGCGTTTCACGAGAAGGTCACCAACACCATCCTCGATGACCTGGTGGCCGCCACGGCCCCCCGTTTCATGCGCCTGACGGCCAAGTTCAACGTACGCGGCGGCATCTACACCACCGTGGTCGCCGAGCACCGTCAGAGCGACTGGCAGGCCCCCGAGCGCATCCATCTGCCCTGAGTCCCTGACTGGCACTTAAATTTAAGGTATGCCAGAGACAACACCTTCACGCTCTGCGGCTTTCCTGGGCCTGGACATCGGCACATCCGGCGTGCGTGCCATGGCCATCGATGCCGAGGGCCGGATCCTGGCCCGGGCCGACACCCCCCTGTCCCCTCCAGTCACCCGTGGCGCCTGCATCGAACAGGATGCCGAACTGTGGTGGCAGGCAGTCGAAACCGTCTTGGATGATCTGCGCAACCAGCTGGATTTCGCCCGTCTCCGCGCCATCGCGGTGGATGGCACCTCGGGTACGGTGCTGATCTGTGATGCCCATGGCCAGCCCCTGCAGGCCGCCCTGATGTACAACGACAGCCGCGCCCGTGAACAGGCCGCACGGCTGGCCGATATCGCCCCGCCCGACAGCCCGGTACACACCGCCACATCCGGTCTAGCCAAGCTCTTGTGGCTGCTTGAGCAACCCGGCTGTGACAACGCGGCCCACTATCTGCACCAGGCCGACTGGATTGCCGGCCGCCTGGCCGGCCGCTTCGGCTTCAGTGACAGCAACAATGCGCTCAAGACCGGCTTTGATGCCGTCGCTCACCGCTGGCCCGCGTGGCTGGCACACTTTCCTCTCAAACCAGCCGCCCTGCCCGCCGTTTACCGGGCCGGCGAAGCGGTCTGCCGGATCAGTCAGGCCTGCTGCCGGCGCTTCGGCCTTGCCAGCGATACCCTGATCGCCGCCGGCACCACCGACAGCACCGCCGCCTTCATCGCCACCGGCGCCCGCCACACCGGCGAAGCCGTGACCTCGCTGGGCTCCACCCTGGTCCTGAAGGTCATCGCCGACCAACCGGTCACCTGCATGCAGTACGGCATCTACAGTCAGCCCCTGTCCATCGATGGGCGGCAAAAGTGGCTGGTGGGCGGTGCTTCCAACAGCGGCGGTGCGGTGTTGCGGCAGTTCTTTGGCGACAGCCAGATGCAGGCCATGGAGGATCGCCTGCAGCCCGATGTGGACACCGGCCTCGACTACCTGCCCCTGCCAGGCCCTGGCGAACGTTTTCCTGTCAATGATCCGGATCTGGCGCCCCGACTGGTGCCCCGCATCGAGGATGACGTGGTTTTCTTCCAGGGCCTGCTCGAAGGCATTGCCAAGATCGAAAAAGCCGGTTATCAACGCCTGCATGAATGTGGTGCACCCGCCCCGATCAATGTGCGCAGCAGCGGGGGCGGCGCGAAAAATAAACACTGGACAAGGATCCGGGAAAATCGGTTAAATGTGCCCCTGCTGGAACCCTCACAGACAGCCGCGGCCTTCGGCGCCGCCTGTCTGGCAAGAACCGCCTATACACAAAGGAGTCAAACATGACGAATCCCGTCACCGGTGCCGGTTATTTCTTTACGGGCCTGAGCCTGATCTTCAAACCCGGCATCAAGCGCTTTGTGCTCATTCCCTTTGTCATCAACATCCTGGTGTTCGTCATCATGTTTGCCGTGCTCGGGAGTTATTTTGGTGGCCTGGTGGATCAGCTGATGGCCTATTTTCAGGAGCAGATCAGCTGGTTTGCCTGGATATCCTGGCTGTTGTGGATCATTTTCTTTCTGCTCGCCGCCATTGTCATGTTCTTCAGCTTTTCCATGGTCGCCAATATCATCGGCGCGCCCTTCAACAGCTATCTGGCCGCAGCGGTGGAAGAACATCTTACCGGCAAACGCCCCCCCGACTCCCCCGACAGCGTGTTGCATGAAGCCAGCAAAGCGATCCTCGGTGAAGTGAAAAAGTGGCTGTATTACCTGATCTGGATGATCCCGTTGCTGCTCGTTTCGTTTTTCATCGCGCCACTGGCTCCCGTGCTGTGGTTCCTGTTTGGCAGCTGGATGTACAGCATCGAATACAGCGACTACCCACTGGGCAACTACGGCCTCACCTTTCCGGAGATCCGCCGCAAGCTGAGCGAAAAACGTTTCATGTCGCTGGGCTTCGGTGGCACCGTCACCATCGCCACCCTGATCCCCGTTTTCAATTTTCTGGTCATGCCCATCTCTGTTGCCGGCGCCACGGCCATGCGTGTTCGTGAGTACCCCATGCAATTGCCGGAGAAAGTGGCAAGTGATGAGGGATGAGGCAAGATAAAAGATACATGGGCTGGTGGCGCGCTGCGCCGCTGACTTCCCTTGTGTCTTTTTCTTATCTCCCATAAAAAAAGCAGACTGCGGGAACAGTCTGCGAAAAACTTCCTGGATAAGGAAGTGGGGGGAGAAACCGGGGTTCCTGGAAACCCCGGCCAGTTGAAGTCCTGGCGAATCTTGCCGGCAGATTGCCTTTCAATCAGATCATGTAGGCTCTGGCCTCTTCGCCCGGATCGGGCAGTCCGGCGATACGCCAGAGTTTGACACAACCACCAAACAACCCCGGTACGGCATCACGTTCGGTACCCAACTGGCGGCAGATAAGCCGGATGGGCAGCATGCCGCCGGTGAGCAGATAACGCTCGCGGACAAAACGTATCAACTGCCAGTGTGCGCCGTTGAGCTGGTCGATACCTTCTTCGGCGGCCAGTTGCCGGGCCAGTTCTTCATCCCATTCATAGGGATTGATCAAGAAACCTTCTTCATCGTACTCGATGCGGGATGCAGGAATACGAGGAATAATCTCGTTACTGAGTTGCATTGATCTTCCTCCTCTATGGCTCCTGCCTGTTGAAAATGGGCCTGACATTCCTGTCAGCCCGGTCTGTTTGCGTCGCTGTATTTCGACGCCGGGCCAGTATCCAAAATTGCACTAATAATGTAAAATGATAATTTCTTATTACTTATCATGAATTATGATATGGAACTGAGACAACTGAAGTCACTCGTTACCCTGGTGGATGCCAACCTGAATGTCAGCCGTGCCGCTGAACAGCTGTACCTGGTACAACCGGCGGTTTCCCAGCATATCCAGAAACTCGAAGATGAACTGGGCGTGCAGCTGTTTACCCGTCAGGGCAAGCGGCTGGTCAGCCTCACCGAAGTGGGTGAGGAAATCGTCCAGCATGCCCGCAAGACACTGGCAGAGACCCGCAATATTCTCGATGCCGGCCGGGATCATGTGGAAGAATCGCGCGGCGTGTTACGGGTGGGCACCACCCACACCCAGGCCCGTTATCTGCTGCCTCCGGTAATCAAGGCCTTCAACAAGGCCTACCCCAAGGTGGAGCTGGAAATCCATCAGGGCAATCCCCAGCAGCTGGTACAACTGGCTGTCGAGGATCAGTTGGACCTGGCCATCTGCACCGAAGACCTGGCCGGCGATCCTCGCCTGGTGGCGGTGCCCATCTACAAGTGGAACCGCTCCCTCATCGCCCGGCCCGATCATCCCCTGCTGGAACGCAAGCGCATCACCCTGCAGGCTCTGTGCAAGTATCCCCTGATCACCTATGTGTTCGGTTTTACTGGCCGTGGCCACTTCAACCGTACCTTCGAGAAGGCCGGCCTCGAACCCCACGTGGTACTCAGTGCCGCAGACACGGACGTGATCAAGACCTATGTCCGTGAAGGCATGGGCATGGGGATCATTGCCAGCCTCGCCTATGTGCCCAAACAGGACCGGGATCTGGTATTGCGGGATCTCAGCCACCTGTTTCCCTGGGAAGTCACCCTGATCGCCTACCCCAAAGGCAAGTACCTGCGGCATTTCCAGCGGCACTTCATCGAGCAGTTTCAGGCCTGCGTGGCCAGACCGGAGCAATGGGCCGGCCTGCAACCCGTGTAACAGGCTGACATGCATCAAAGCGGCGGCGATCTTCCGCGAATTATTGCCCATGTGTGGCAGTTTGTACTTGTCCCCACCGACATGAGCGGACGACAATAGCCACATGGACAAATCGCCCCAGCCTGTGACATTCGACATTCCCGAGCGCCTGTTCCGGGGTGAGCGGCGCCTGCGCATCGCCCTGGTGGGGCTGCCCAACAGTGGCAAGACTACCCTGTTCAAGGCCGTATCCAGCACGGCGATTTTTTCCGGCGAGATGGCCGGCAGCCACAAGGCCTTCGACGAATGCCGGGTACAGATTGGCCTGGACGAGGCCAGCCTGATCGATCTGCCCTCCATCCTGTCCCTGCACAACCTGCCGGACGACGACCTGTTGACCCTCAAGTACCTGCTGTGGGGTGACGAACGACCGCCCATCTCCGCCCATGAGGCCGGTGGCCCACCGACCCCGTTCTCTCCACCCGACGTGATCATCCAGGTGGTGGATGCAACCTCGCTGGAACGCCACCTGGAACTGAGCCTGGAGCTGAGCCTGCTGGGCCGTCCCATGGTGATCGCCCTGAACATGATGGATCAGGCCTGGGAGAAGGGTCTGCACATCAACATCCGCGCCCTGAGCAAGCAACTGGGGGTTCCGGTGGTAGCCACCACCGCCCTGATGGGCAAGGGCATTTCGGAACTGTTCAGGGAAGCCGTGGCCGCGGTAAGGCAGAATGCCTGTCCGCTGCAACAGCCGGCCAGCCCTTATCTCTGCGAACGCCTCAGGCCGCTGGGAAAGGTGCTTGGCCAGCCGGACATCCAGGATGCCTTTCACGTCCCCCACCCCTTCCTGCTGCGTCAGGTGGCCATTGGGGATCGGTATTTCCTCGATGAGTTCCGTCAGCATTTCCCCCGGCGTCTGGCCGAACTGGAACGGCTGCGTCAGGAAGCCGAACAGCCGCTGCCCCGGCCGCTGGCCGAAGAACTGCACGCCGACTATCACCACCGTGCCGCCACCCTCTACGAAACCGTTACCCGCGTTGGTGCCCCTCACGAGGGCATGGGCTGGCGTTACTGGCTGGACGAGCTGTTCCTGCACCCCTACTGGGGGCTGCTGGGCAGTCTGACGGTGTTTGCCGCCGTGCTGTTCGTGGTGTTCGAAATCAGCACCTGGCTGGACAGCATCAGTGCCGCCTGGCTCATCGATCAGGTGGCCGACTGGCAGCCCGTCTCCACCACTGGCGTGGTGGCCAGGGCGGTGGTGGACGGCCTGATCGGCCTTGTCGGCATCGTGGTGCCCTACATGATCCCGCTGGTCATGTTGCTGGTGGCACTGGAAGAATCGGGCATCATGCAGCGCATCGCCTTCGTCGTCGACCGGGGCTTTCATCATCTGGGGCTGCATGGCGGCGTCGCGGTACCGTTTTTGCTGGGCTTGGGCTGCAACGTGCCGGCCATCGCGGCAGTTGGCCAGTCCAGTTCCGGGCGCGAACGTATCGTTGCCTCGTTGCTGATCACCTTCGTGCCCTGCTCGGCGCGCTCGGCGGTGATCCTGGCCCTGGCCGGCAAATACTTGGGAGGTCTGGGAGTCTTTGCCATCTTCATGCTGTCGCTGGTGGTCATCGCCGTGATGGGCCAGCTGCTGACCCGACGCTATCCCAACCCGGGCCCCGGTCAGTTGCAGGAGATCCCACCTTACCAGCTGCCCCACTGGCGCAGCCTGCTGCACACCACCTGGCTGCGCACTCGCGACATCCTCACCATCGTGACCCCGTTGCTGGTGGGTGGCAGCATCGTCCTGGCCCTGCTGCATCACATTGGCGCCGATACCACCATCAATACCCTGCTCACCCCGGTCACGGTCTGGTGGTTGGGCCTGCCACTGGTGCTGGGCGTGCCCATCGTCTTCGGCGTACTGCGCAAGGAACTGTCGCTGCTGATGATCTACCAGGCACTGGGAACCTTCGAAATCGGCCAGTACCTGGACTGGGTGCAATTGATGACCTTCCTGATCTTCCTCACCTTCTACGTGCCCTGCGTCTCCACCTTTGCAGTCATGCTCAAGACCATCGGCCGCAAGGAAGCCCTGTTCTCTGTCTCCCTGTCGATGGGAGTGGCCCTGCTG
This sequence comes from Gammaproteobacteria bacterium, assembly GCA_024275915.1. Taxonomy (GTDB): domain Bacteria; phylum Pseudomonadota; class Gammaproteobacteria; order UBA6429; family Thiohalophilaceae; genus JAJRYG01. The sequence goes on along the minus strand of JAJRYG010000063.1, from coordinate 430 downwards.
ATCAGCGGGCTGGTGCGGTTGCTGCTGGAAACCTGGCGCTGGCTGGGTTTTGGCGGCTGACGCCGCAGGAACGAGTCACGAGGGACTGATGCCAGCGCACAGCACTCCCTGGCGCACTTCGGTTATTGCACCCTGATCTAACCCCGGTCGCAGGATGCCGCTGAGCAAAGCGAAGCGCATCGATCGCGTTCGAAGCCAAAAGGCATCCCCGCGACCGATGGCCAGGCCGGTTCCGGGGTTCGTTGCCTCGGTGGCATGGGACAAATGACGGACTCCTCGCCACTTGTCACTCGCCACTTGTCACTCGTCACTCGTCACTCGCCCCTGTGCCGCCTCATGGCGGCACCAGAGCGGCAGCAAGCCGGGCCACGCCTTCCTCGAGCTGTTCCATGGACGTGGTGTAGGCGAAACGCAGGTGCTTTTCCGGCCG
>JAJRYG010000062.1 GCA_024275915.1 Gammaproteobacteria bacterium | reverse complement strand
TGGAAGGCAAGGACTACATCGTCCAGGATGGTGATGTCATGCATTTCCGTTTTAACGTCTGAACCCGGCCACGGTGGGCAGACTGCCCGGCGGTTGTTTTTCAATATGTTGATTTTGCAGCTTTTTTCCTTCTTTTTGTCTGCGCCATCCGCCATCCTGGCCCCTTGACAAAAACTGGCCAAACACGCACAATGCGCGGCTCCTGACGTTCGTCAGGTCAAAACATGGCGAGGTAGCTCAGCTGGTTAGAGCGCAGCACTCATAATGCTGAGGTCGGGAGTTCAAGTCTCCCCCTCGCTACCATTTTCCCCCGTCATGGACACCCCTTTTGAATGGATACACCGCAGCCTTGTGGCCCGATTACGGGTTTCCTGGCGGTGTAGATAAAAGAACAAGGATACAAGAGATAAGGGCATGAAAGGCTGAGTCATGCTGGACAGGGCCACCGAGCATGGTGAAGTATTCCGTGGTGGTAGCGGTGCTTCTCATCGCTGGAAGTTCATGCCATAGTGACCCTTGCACTATCCTCATTCCGGGTAGCATGACTGCCCGGGTCAAGGAGTCCGGTGATGACCATAAAATACAGGAAGACCATCTTCGTCCTGCTACTGCTGAGCATGCTGGTTGCCCTGGTTTACCTGATCCCGGCAAACATGGTCATTCCCGTGCAAAATGCCTCGGTGCATGACTGGAACCGGGATACCTTCTGGTATCAGCCCTGGGGGAAATCCGGGGTGCACAAGGGCATCGATATTTTTGCCACCATGAATACCCCCGTACTCTCTGCCAGTGAAGGTCTGGTTGTCTACACCGGCAGGCTGGGTATCGGTGGCAACGTTGTTGCTATACTTGGGGGACGATGGCGGCTGCATTACTATGCCCATTTACAGTCTGTCGATGTCAGGGCAGGACAGTGGCTGAGGGCGGCAGAGATCATCGGCCGGGTGGGAAACTCGGGTAATGCCAAGGGCAAGCCCCCGCATCTGCATTATTCCCTGCTCAGTCTGCTGCCCCGACCCTGGCGCTTCGACGGTTCGGTTTCGCAGGGCTGGAAGAAGATGTTCTTTCTCGATCCCGGTCATGAACTGACAATCCAACAAGGTTCGACAAGGATACCGCTGGCCATTGACAAGACCGAATAAAAATCTTTCCAGGCAAGGCCCAGACTTCTGGTTCGAATTCGACAACAGGATCGGTTGAGAAAAAAGGGGGGATGATGGAAGTACCGGGTTACTGGGATCTGTTTTCGATTTCTTCGAAAAAGGCCCTGCAATGGGCGGCGGCGATGGCGTCCTTGCGCAACAGCCGGGGCAGTGATGCATCTGGCCAGACGGTAGATGTGTTCGACCTGTTTGTCGGTATTCTGCTTGCTAACCCCGATGACTCGGAAGCCGGAATTCTGCAAAAGAATTCTGGATCCGGAAGCTGGAAAACAGGTTGACGGCATTGGCGGAACTTGAACGGATGAAAAAACAGGCCGAGGAATTGCTGCAGGCGAAAAGACAGGAAATGGAAAGTATTCATCAGGAAAGGCAATCAAGCCTGCTTGAACTGGAAAGACTCAAGCGGGAATCAGTCACCGATATCGTCCTGGAAAAAAAGCCTTGATGATGTGAACAAGGCGCTTGAACCCCTGATGATGACAGTGGGCTTGCCTTCCCCTGATGAAGTGAGCAGACAGATCCGAGAAGCCCGTCACGAATTAAGCCGAGGCCGGGCGCTGTTTTACTATCTGCAGGAGAAAGAGCGAAAGAGTAGCATGGTAAAGCTATTTCTGGCTATTGTTGTAGTGCCAGCGAGCGTAGGCGTGTTGACTGTGTTTGATGGCATTTCCACGGCATTGGCCGCAGGGCTGGGTGTACTTGGCAGTGTTACCGCCTGGGCGCGTAAACACCTGGATGGAATAAATCGTGCCGAGGAACAGGTCGAAAAAGAAATAGAGGGTAAAAGGGGGCAATGGCAGAAGAAAACCGATCTCGAACTGGCAAGAACCAGACTGGAAAGCCTGTCACAGCAGATAGAGGTGACAGTAAATAATATCACGCAGTATGAAACCAGTCTGAAATAGGTGTCGGCAGCACGGGTGCTCAATGAGTTTGTTGCAGAGCGGGCAGGACCGGAGATTACCGCAAATACCTTGGTGTTCCAGCCCTGATTCAGCAGGATTTCAGAAACCTGACTGATCTGATATCCCGATACAATGCGGAATGTGAAAAAAGTGAAGCAGGAAGGAAAAAACACACATCAGGCGAGATTGGCAAGGATGAAGAGCAGCATTATTTAAACCGGATTATTCTCTATATCGGTGATCTGGATCGCTGCCCCGATGAACGGGTTGTAGAGGTCCTGCAGGCAGTACACTTGTTGCTGGCCTTTGAACTGTTCGTGGTTGTAGTGGCGGTGGATTCACGCTGGCTGAATCATGCCTTGATGAAGCACTACCCGGCCCTGTCGGAGGGCAGACGGGGCGGGAACAGGGCCGGCTCGGAAGATTATCTGGAAAAGATATTCCAGATCCCCTTCTGGGTAAGACCACTGGAGGGCGGGGCACGAAAAAACATCGTCACCGGGCTGCTGCGGGGCAGCCTGGAACATTCCGAAGTCGTGCCGCAGGAAGAAAAGCAGCAATCACCGTTTGTGCTGGGTGCGGCGGGAAAGAAGGTGCTTGCCCTGTTGAATGACCGGACGTCCCCTCCGACGATTAATGCCACCATGCTCACCATCAGTAGGGAGGAACTGGATTTCCTCGACCGGCTGGCCCCTCTGATGGGGAATACCCCGAGAACCGTAAAGCGCTTCGTCAATCTCTATCAGCTGGTCTGGATTGTCTATCGGACGAGTTCTCATGCCGGGAATGAGACCTGTTCGAACCCGGCCAACCATCGGCTGGCCCTTATGCTGGCCATTGCCGACGGGATACCACACCTTGCCCGGGATCTGATGGTGGCACTTCTGGAATCACCACATGAAGATACACTGCAGGCTGTGTTCAATAAAATCAACCGTGATGGCAGGTATCCGGAAGAGCAGTAGAGACTTTCAAGATGGCTGAATGGCGATCATCAGAAAGATTTTCGCCATGTCTCGGCACATGATTTCCATGAGATTATCGACACCGTCGAGCGTTTTCTGTTTCGAACCAACGGGAAATGGCAGCCACCGGCCTGAACCATGTCCCGCCTTTGCCCGGGGCCGGAGTTTCCCCTGCCCTGGCGGGGTTATTCGCCTGCCTCATGGCCCGTTTGGCGGAGTTATTGGGAAGATAAATCGACTTTGCTATACTGCCGGCTCTTTCCATATTGTGTAGACTGCCATGCTCATCGTCATTTCCCCTGCCAAGACCCTGGATTACGAAACACCGCCGAAGACAAAGACATATACTCTCCCGGATTATCTCGAGGACTCACAGCTTCTCATCGAACGGCTGCGGCAGATGTGTTCCCTGGACATCATGGAGCTGATGAAGGTCAGTGCGAAGATTGCCGAGCTCAATTTTGACCGCTACGAGAACTGGCACACGCCCTTTAGCACCGACAATGCCAAACAGGCCATTCTGGCTTTCAAGGGTGATGTCTATACAGGGCTTGAAGCCGAGACCTTCAAGACGGCGGACTTCAAGTTTGCCCAGCAGCATTTGCGCATCCTGTCCGGGCTCTACGGGCTGTTGCGGCCGCTGGATCTGATGCAGGCCTACCGGCTGGAAATGGGCACCCGGCTGGAAACCGAACGGGGCAGGAACCTGTATGAATTCTGGGGCAACACCATCACCGAAGGCCTGAACCGGCAACTGAAGAAGATCAAGTCCGGTTACCTCATCAACCTGGCATCCAATGAATACTTCAAGGCAGTACGGCCCAAGGAGCTGAATGCCGAGATCATCACCCCCGCCTTCAAGGACTACAAGAATGGCGAGTACAAGATGCTGGGCGTCTATGCCAAGAAGGCCCGTGGCATGCTCAGTCGCTACATCATCGAAAACCGGCTCACCGATCCGGAGGACATGAAGGCCTTCAATGAAGATGGCTACCACTTCAACAAGAAGGCATCCAGTGGCAATACCTGGGTATTCACCCGCAAGCAAAAATGAAGGAGCGGGCATGTTCGACAAACAGCACCTGGTCAAGCTGGCCAACATGCCCATGCCTTTCGGCAAGTATGCTGGCCGGGTACTGATCGACCTGCCCGAAGAATACCTGCTGTGGTTTGCCAAAAAAGGCTTTCCCTCCGGTGAGCTGGGCATACTCATGCAGCTGGCTCTGGAAATCCGCATCAATGGTCTGGAATCGATCATCAAGCCCCTGAAAAAATAGCCAGGGTCGTCAGTTCTGGCGCGCCGACGGCGGAAATTTCCTGTTTCATTCTCTGCTATAATGCCCCTTTTTTAAACGAGCGACACTGGCAGGGTTCCGGCTTGGAATATCAAATTGCCCGCCACGAGAGCGAAAAGAATTGTCTTCCGCAAATCGAGGCGATCCGTCAGGGTTCAGCCATTCCGATCCTCGAGCGTTTTGCCCGGGTCTACCTGGGGTTGATGTACGATCTGGACAACAGCATGCCTGCCGCCGAACGCATGGCCCTGCTGGCCGGTGAGCAGCTCACAGAGGCCTTGCTCGAAGGCTTCGTCCATGTTCTGAACAACCAGCCTGCACCAGACATCCAGCAGCTTGGTGAGGATTATGTCCGTAACCAGCAAGGTGCGCTGGGTTATATTCTGCTGGCTGCAGCGGATATCCTCTATCGCCAGTCAGCGGCGATGATCACCGGACTGGACAGGGAAAAGCAGCAGGCCCTGTTTTGTCTGCATTACACCCATACCAGCTATGTCCGGGCACCCTGGGCACAGGCCTTGCTGCTGCGACCGGAAATTTCTGTCCCGGTTCTCAATACCCTGTGGGCGGTGATCCTGGACCATGACGGCAAGACCCTGCCGGCCTATTTGCGGGTATTTCGCAGTAACGATACCTTTGGCATCGTCAATCAGACGGTGATCCCGCTGCTGAGGCATTGGCACAGTTGCCGCAGGAAATACCTTGTCGAGCTGCTGTATGCGGCGTTTCACTACGCCAGTCATGAAGAACTGCTTGCCGTGGCACGGGAAAAGCTGGCCGATCCCGATGCCCTAGACGAAACCCGTTACATGTACTGGTATGCCACCGCCTTTATACTCAAGCCTGATGAGTTCGGGCCACGGCTGGCAACCCATACGGGACGGGCCAAGCTCAAGGTCCTGCCCTTGCTGGATTTTATCATTGGCCTGGTTCGCCCTGATCAACAGGATGTGTTGCCCGTTTCTCCCATGTGTGTCGCCCAGGCGTTACGGATCATTGCACCGGTCTTCCCTCCGCACACAGATTGCCTCGAGGGACTGGATATCAATACCCAGAATGTGCTCTGGCTGTTCTACCTGCTGGCCAGCGATTCCGGCAAGGATGCCCAGGTAGCCCTGAAATGGTTGCGCAAGGCCAGGGTGATGAAGATCTGTGCGGGGATTCTGAAATACATCGAGAGCATGCACCGGGATGCCACCAAATCGGCCTGTAGCATGCCGAGCTACCCGGAGTTCGTCGAAAGTCTGACTGAAAAGGCGCTGTTACAGGGACGAAGCAATCGCTATGATATTCATTGAGAAGCAACACGGGTATATGCCGTTTTGCCTTGGTGACAGCCTGAACGGGGAGGTTCGATATGTCGGTTCTGTTATTTAACCTGCGTGGTGTCCCCAAGGATGAAGCCGATGATATCCGTGCCCTTCTGGCAGAGAACAACATTCCCTGGTATGAAACCCCTCCAGGCAACTGGGGGATTTCACTCCCTGCCATCTGGTTGAGGGATGAGAGCCTGTTGCCCAGGGCAAAGACGCTGATTGATGAGTATCAGAAACAACGGTATGCCCGGGTGCATGGTGAATACGAGCAGCTCAGGCGTGAAGGCCGGCACAAGACCCTGCGGGGTGTCATTCGGGAAAATCCGCTGCGTTTTCTGGTCTATGTGGCGATCATCGTGGCAATACTCTATTTTTCCATCAAGCCCTTCATGGACATGGGCGCCAGGTAGCTGTTCCGGAGGGTCATCAGACCGCCTGTTAACCCGTCCCGCTGTTGAAAGCCGGGGCTTGAACCGGTGATACATTTGGGGCTAATCTTGAAGCGACTTCTGAACCATTCATCCCTGAATTGTCAGAGGCTGCAAAACGAAAAGTGAGACTCTTGTTTTTCTAGCAAAATCAATCGTTTAACCAGATCGTTGCATGAGTTTTTGGATGCGGGGGCTTTGGGGACCGTATTTTCAGGGTCGCGCACAGGTTTTCCAACCGCAGCATGGCCCATCGAAATGTGAGGATTGGAAAAATCGAGCACGGCGCTGAAAATGCTGGCATGGAAGGCGCTACGCTATCCTGCGCCGAAAATTCATGCAACGATTGGGTTAATGCAATTGATTGTGACGGTGCACTCTTGTGCCGCGGGAAGGCCTGAATGAATCAGTCTTTCATGAGTATTGTCGATTTCATCAGAGGTGTCAGCCATGAGCATAAAGAAAACCAGCCTCGACAGCAGTAAACTTGACAAACTGGTGGCAGAAGCCCGCCAGAATCAGGATAAACGCGAGGCAGGGTACCGGGAACGGGCGCTGAAGATGTATCCCTGGATCTGTGGCCGCTGCAGTCGGGAGTTTACCCGCAGCAACCTGCAGGAACTGACCGTGCATCATCGGGATCACAATCATGACAACAACCCCGAGGATGGCAGCAACTGGGAACTGCTGTGTCTCTATTGTCATGACAATGAACATTCCCGATATCTCGACAATGCTTCCGGTTCGCTGGGCGGTGAAGAGAAAAAACAGGGCGCCACGCAGAACCCTTTTGCCAATCTCAAGGATTTGCTCGACAAGTCCGACTGACCACCAGCCTGTGACGGTGATTCCATCCTGGCAGGCCCTTTTGAACATACCGAACCCGAGCAGGCCGAACCCATGCAGACTGACCACGATGAAATAATCCGCCAGGTTCGCCAGTGGCTTGAAACCGTCATCATTGGTCTGAATTTCTGCCCCTTTGCTCGGCGGGAATTCGAACGCGATTCCATCCGTTACCCGGTCATTGCGCAGGCGGATATGGAGATCTGTCTGCATGCCCTGATCGACGAATGCCGGTTTCTTGATGCACACCCCGAGGCCGAAACCAGTCTGCTGATTTTTCCGCAGGGTTTTGCCGATTTCGATGATTTTCTCGATCTGCTTGGCCTGGCAGATGCCTTGCTGGAGCAACAGGGCTACGCGGGGATTTACCAGCTTGCAAGTTTCCACCCGGATTACTGCTTCGAAGGTGTCGCAGCAGAAGACGTGAGCAACTATACCAACCGGGCTCCCTGGCCTGTTCTGCACCTGATCCGCGAGGCCAGCATCGAACGGGTGCTGGAGCAATATCCGGATCCCGAGAATATCCCGTACCGCAACATCGAAAAAGCACAGCAACTGGGGCTGGCACACATGAAGGCTCTACTGACGGCCTGCCTTGATGAAAAAAAATGATGTTTTATCGTCAGCACACCGGCAAGGCGGTGGTCTTTTCGCCGTTTCGGCCTGGCTGCTGGGGGCGATTCTGATGATGAGCATGAACAACGTGGCCTCCACGTCATCCAGGTTGTTACCGGCCTGTCCGTCTTCACCAAACTGCGTATCCAGCCTGGCGATGGACAAAAAGCATCATGTCGAACCACTGTCCTTCGGGGCAGAACCCGCCAGGGCCTGGCAGGCTCTCGTGCTCAGTATAAAGTCCTTGCCGCGCAGTAAAATCATTGAGCAATCGCAAGACTATCTGCATGCGGAGTTCACCAGCCGGGTATTTCGTTTTGTCGATGATGTGGAATTTGTTCTTGATCCCGGGAAAAACGTGATCCAGGTCCGTTCTGCCTCCCGAATCGGCTATGGTGACTTTGGTGTCAACCGACGCAGGGTAGAATCGATTCGAGAGCAATTTCAGCAGCAATTGCAGCGTTCTTCAGGGAGATAATAATATGGACAGTTCGGCGGTCTTGATGTGGGGTGTGTTGTTTGGATCCATCGGTCTGGGCTACCTGATCTACGGAAAACAGCAGAAAAAAGTGCTTCCTCTGCTAACCGGTTTGCTTCTTATGGGCTTTCCCTATTTTGTCTCCAGCGCCTGGCAGGTGGTACTGCTGGGCAGCTTGCTGGTCGCGCTTCCTCTCATGGTCAAAAAGCTGAATCTCTGAGGCACACCTGACGAGTGCCGGCAGGGATTGCCCGTGTGTGATGTGTGGCGCTTGTTGCCGCTTTCCCGAATTATGCTGTATTGCATGCGGGGCACGCTCGCCTGAATGGGGGCTGGGGAGATCCGGAGGGGTGAGGGCTTGTGCCAATAAAAAAAGCCGCTTGCCACCGGGAGTGGTGACAAGCGGCTTTTCTGGCTATTGTCCTGCGATCAGGCAGTGGCAGAGGTTTTCTTCTTGGCGCGTTTTTTCTTGCGCTTTTTCTTGGGCTTGTTGAGGACCTTGTCGGCCTTCTCGATATGCTTGAGATAGATACCGGCTTTTTTCAGGTGCTCCTTGAGACCGGCCAGTTCGGCGGCATGGCTGGCTTTCTCGTTGAGAGTCTTGGTCAGGTCACGGGTGACGCTGTTGATGTCCTTTTCGATATCCCGCATCAGTTTACGGAGTTCCGCCGTGGGAGATGCCTTGAGTTTGGCTGCGGTGGTTTTCTTTCGCTTCATCAGGGCCGCTTTGCGCTTGCGCAGACGGCTGGACATGGTGTGCAGCTTCTTGGTTGCCGAGGCACGCAAGTCTGCGGCGGAGGTACCATGACTCAGAGCGTCTGCCAGGTTATCCAGCGCGGAAGAGATCATGTTTTCCACTGAAGCACTTTTCACGACTGTTTTTTTCTTCGAAACTTTCTTTTTCGCAGATGTTTTCTTTTTCGCAACCTTCTT
>JAJRYG010000061.1 GCA_024275915.1 Gammaproteobacteria bacterium | reverse complement strand
TTAACAGGATGTTGAAAAAGCCCTTCCCTGGACTTTTTCAACCCGGGAACGGCAAACGCGGTTTGCCGTTCCCTTACATTTTCAATGACTTGTGGTCATTGAAAATGGTGGTGCTTCCCTGCACCGCACATAGGCTGTCGAATAACGGCGTTTTTCAACAGCCTGTTAACGGCCTGTTGAGGCCGGGTTGGCATTCTCACGATAGCCCGGGTCCCGGGTTACAAACCTGCTGAGTTCATGAAAGGGGGAAGGGATCAGGAGCTTCGCACCTGAGTTCTATGGCCTTCCACCTCCCGGATTCCGTTTGTTCCCTGTCTGATCGCAGCGGGGCGAAAAAAACCTTTTCCCTCCTGTATTGCATTTTGCAAATTTATTGTGGTTTTGCGAACCAGGTAAAGAAATTTCACATTCAGTTCGTACAATACGCCCACCCGGACCGACAGAGTCCGGGATTTTTACTTGAACAGGGAGAAATAAATGAAAACCATGAAGACTGTTGTACTGTTGTTATCCGCATTGCTGATGGGGGCTGCCACTTGGGGGACTGCCCATGCCGATGAGGAACATAAGGTCGTCATCCAGATCAGCACCAATGATCCGATGACCCAGAAAATCGTGCTGAACAATGCCGTCAACCTGCAAAAGGCCTTTGGTGCCGGTAATGTGGAGATTGAAATCGTGGCCTATGGCCCGGGCCTGAGCCTGCTGACCAAGGCCAACAGCCAGTCTACCCGCGTCAAGAGCCTGGCCGTTGATGACGACATCACGTTCAGTGCCTGTAACAACACCATGAAAAAGATGGCCAAGAAAATGGGCAAGAAGCCGGTACTGACCGAGGGTGTCACCATTGTCCCTTCCGGAGCCCATCGTATTATCCAGTTGCAGGAAAAGGGCTGGTCTTACCTGCGGCCCTGATGGTCTTTTGACTAGGGCTGAAAAAAGCGGGCACCAGGCACACTGGGCCCGCTTTTTTTATGGCAGGGCAGAAATCTTGCCCGCTATTTTTCCGGGTTCGCCGGTTCTGGCCAAATGCCAGGGTGCAGACGCCGCTTCTGCTGCCTGTCTGTTGGCCTAGCGGTCGATTTCTTCCAGCTGTTTTTGCTTGCGCTCGGTTTCTTCATTCAGGCTGCCCTGTAATTGCTGGGCCTGTTTCAGGGCATCGGTCTGGGTTTTCCAGACATGATCCTGGTCATTTTCGGCCTTGTCGGTGTCCTGGCTGCAGGCAGTTTGCAGCAGACTCGCAAGTGTCAGTGTCGTGATAAGCAGTTTTTTCATTTTCGACTCCTGTAGGTTTTCCTGTGGCGCAGTTTTCGTTTTGGTGGCCTGAGCCTTTCAAGCAGGTAGACAAGGCGTCCCCAGAACCATTCCCGCAGGCGCTGGTGCCGAGGGCGGATCCGCCAGTTGGCAAAGAGGATTTCTTCACTGTGGTTGAAATCCTTTTCGAATTCGCGGGCAATTTGTTCGGCAAACAGGGTGTCTTCCACTTCCTGATTGGCATCGAGGTTCCATCGCTGGTTCCAGCGATCCAGGTTGCATGAGCCCAGTGAGCTCCAGCTGTCACAAAGCTGGACCTTGGCGTGGATGAAGCGGGGCTGGTACTCGAAAATCCGCACCCCGGCACGCAGCAGGCGCATGTAATAGCCACGGCTGGCCTGGCTGACCCAGGGATGATCGCTGATGGGGCCAGGTACCAGGACTCGCACGTCCACACCTCGGCGGGCGGCACGACGCAGGGCGCGGCGAATTTTTCGCGAAACGATGAAATACGGCGTGCTGATCCAGATCCGGCGTTCGGCGCTGCGGCAACGCTTGATCAGCGAACGGTTGATTTCCTGATGCCGAGCACCGCTGGAAATGCTCACCCGGCCGATCTGGTTGGCCGGTCGGGGTGAGGGAATGACCACCGGCAGTGTCGAGGGCGCCCCGGTGACCTCCTGCCAGCTGCGGGTAAACAGATCCAGCCAGTCCTGCAGCACCGGGCCTTCGATGCGGATCATCAGTTCGTGCCAGCTGCTGTCGTCGATACCGGGTGGCACGAAGTCATCGGTAATGCCGGCACCACCGACAAAGGCCAGTGCACCATCGATGAGCAGCATCTTGCGATGGTCGCGGCGCATGCTGCTGAACAGATCGTGCCAGCGAAAGGGGTTGTAGAATTCCAGCTCGGCACCGGCATCGCGCAGCCGCTGTACATCGCTGTCACGAAGCTGCCGGCAACCATAGTGATCCAGCAAGAGGTAGACATTCACATGCCGCCGGCGGGCCTCGATGATGGCGTCGATGAAACGATTGGCGACACTGCCCGACTCCATCAGATAGGTTTCCAGGCAGACAAACTCCCGGGCATCGTTGATCGCATCGATCATGCAGGGGAAAAACTGGCGGCCATCCACCAGCAGGCCGAACTGGCCGCCATCACGCCAGGGATAGCGGTATTTCTTGTTTACCCTGATCATGCTGGCGGCTAGCCGGCCTTGCTGTCCCGGGCCGTGACCCGCCCCTCGATGACCTGCAGACAGACATGGCCTTCGATGAGATCCAGCAGGGGCTGGCCGACAAGATGGCCACGCCAGCCTTTGAGCACCGAGAGATCCCTTTCGCCGCGGGCCAGGCGGTCGATTTCCTTGCGGTTGGTCAGGGAGGCGGCGCTGATGTTGTTTTTGCTGGCAAGGATTTTCAGCCAGGTCATGAGCAGATCAGACAGGCTTTCTTCGTCGGCGCTGGGCCGGTATTTGGCCGGCGGGCTTGGCCATTCACTCTCCGGCAGGGCCTGGGCTTTTTTGATCAGTTCGAGGATTTTCGCACCGGAATTTTTTACCACTCCGCCTGGCATTTCGTGGATTTTGGCCAGCTCGTCGAGATTTTGTGGCGTGAGCCGGGCCAGAGAGAGCAGGACATCGTCACTCAATATCCATTTGCGGGGTTTGTCACGCCGACGTGCCTCCGTTTCCCGCCAGGTGGCCAGCTCGCGCAGGATGGCCAGTTGCCGGGCCTTGAGGCGGCCGTGACTGCCGACCCGCTGCCAGCTGATGGCCGGATCCTTGTCGTACAGGGCGGGGTTGACCAGTTGCTGGAAATCCTCGTCCAGCCAGTCCAGGCGATTCAGTTCCTTGAGTTTATCTACCACCATGGGATAGATTTGCAGCAGATAGCGCGCATCGTCAATGGCGTAACTCAGCTGCTTTGCCGACAGGGGTCGTTGTGACCAGTCGGTGCGGGCATGGGACTTGTCGATGCTGAGATGGAGAAAGTTTTCCACCAGACTGGCATAGCCCATCTGATCGGGATAACCCAGCACGGCACAGGCAATCTGGGTATCGAATATGGGCTGGGGTAGTTTCTTCCAGCGATCGAAAAAGATTTCCAGATCCTGGCGTGCCGCATGGAAGACCTTGAGCTTGCTCGGATCATAGAGAATGTCCAGCAGGGGAGTGAGATCCTCGATGGCCAGTGGATCGATGCAGGCCATGACATCCTCGGTGGCAATCTGGATGAGGCAAAGCCGGGCGTAATAGGTCTTGATGCGGATGAACTCGGTGTCCAGGGCGATGACTGTAGCGGGACGAAGCTGTTCGCAGAATCTTTCCAGCTCTGCGGGGGTGTCGATAAAACGGGGTTCGATGGACTGGTTCATGGCCTTGCCTGGTTTGCGACTCAAGTGGGGGATACTGGGCACATTTTGCATGTATTGGGGTATGATGTATATCTCTTGCGTATTTTTTGGCATCGAATAGAGACGGGGTTCACCTCAAGTCATCATGCGATACTGGTTAAATTTGTTCTGGGCAATCTGCCGCTTCAAGAAAAAACCCGAGGATTTACCCTATTCCATTTCTCTGTTCTGGTTGCTGCTGATCTGTGCCCTGATCCTGGATACCCTCACCCTGAGCCTGTCGGTTCCGGCGGTAGACTTTGGTACGGTGTTGTTGACCGTGACGGTTCATCAGGTCGTCAGCCTTGGCAGTCTGGCGCTGTTGCTGGTATTGCTGGGGTATGCCAAGCGTATCAACCAGATCCTCAACAGTCTTCTCGGCACGGGTCTTGTCATCAGCCTGTTCGCGGTCCCTCCCCTGTTGCTGCTGCGGCCGATGGAGGAGCCAGCCGGACTCGCGGCGATCATGCTGGTGCTACTGAATGTCTGGGGCCTGGCGATCACCGCCCATATTCTGCGCAACGCGCTGTCGACCGGTCTGCTTGTCAGTGTGGTGCTGGCGATTGGTTTTTTCATGTTGAGCGTCTGGTCGATGAACACACTGTTGCCCGAGACGGCCTGAGATGCACATTCATATCCTTGGTATTTGTGGCACCTTCATGGGCGGGCTGGCCTTGCTGGCCCGTGAGCTGGGCTATACGGTCACGGGTTCCGATGCCAATGTCTACCCGCCCATGAGTACCCAGCTTGCCGAGCAGGGCATTGGCCTGTGCCAGGGCTATGAGGCGGCCCACCTGCAACCGGCACCGGATCTGGTAGTGATCGGCAATGCCCTGTCTCGCGGCAATCCGGCGGTGGAATACGTGCTCAATCAGGGCCTTCGCTATTGCTCCGGGCCCCAGTGGCTGTCGGAGCATGTGTTGCAGGATCGCTGGGTGCTGGCGGTGGCCGGCACCCATGGCAAGACCACGACGGCCAGCATGCTGGCCTGGTTACTGGAAGCCAACGGCTTGCAGCCAGGCTTTCTCATCGGTGGCATTCCCGGCAACTTCGGTATCTCGGCCCGCTTGGGCCAAACGCCTTTCTTCGTCGTCGAGGCCGACGAGTACGACACGGCTTTTTTCGACAAGCGTTCCAAGTTTGTCCATTACCGGCCCCGCACCCTGGTGCTCAACAACCTGGAATTCGACCATGCAGACATCTTTGCCAGTCTGGACGCCATCAAGACCCAGTTTCACCACCTGATGCGTATCGTCCCCGGTAACGGTCTGGTGGTGCACAATACCGAAGATGCCAACCTCGACGAGGTGCTGGCGATGGGCTGCTGGACCCCGCAGGAGGCCTTTTCTGCCAAAGGGCCAACAGGCTGGTCTGCCAGTGAGGCAAATGACGATGGTAGCCAGTTCGAGGTGTGCCTTGATGGCCAGCCCCAGGGCCGGGTGCAGTGGTCACAGATTGGCCGGCACAACATGCTCAACGGCCTGGCGGCCATTGCCGCCGCCCGCCATGCCGGGGTTCCCGTGGCCCTGAGTATCGAATCCCTGGCCGACTTCAGGGGCATCAAACGGCGCATGGAAGTGCGCGGCGAGGTGGCCGGGGTCACCGTCTACGATGATTTTGCCCATCATCCCACCGCCATCGCCACCACCCTGGCTGGTCTGCGCCAACGCATCGGCCGGGCGCCGCTGATCGCCATTCTCGAACCCCGCTCCAATACCATGCGCATGGGGGTACACCGCCAGAGCCTGGCCGCGGCGCTGCAGCAGGCCGATCAGGTCATGCTCAGCCAGCACGAGGGGATCGACTGGGACATGACTGCTATAGTAGAGTCACTGGGCGACAAGGCCGGTTTGTATGATTCCGTCGACCATCTCATCCAGGCCGTTGTGGCCAGCCGCCGTCCTGGCTGCCATGTGCTGATCATGAGTAACGGTGGCTTTGAAAACATTCATCAACGCCTGCTGGATGCCCTGGCAGGCACGGAACAGTCGCAGAGCACCTCATCATGAATCAGCCAACCCATCCCGTCATCCTGGCCATGACCGGCGCCTCTGGCGCCGCCTATGGCCTGCGTCTGCTGCAGGTGCTGCTCGAGGCCGGGGTACCCGTCTACCTGCTGGTGTCTAAGGCGGCACGCATGGTGCTGGACATGGAAACCGAACTGGAGGTGCCGGCGGGCACGGCGGACATGCAGCGCTATTTCTGCGAGCTGTATGAGTGTGCCCCCGAGCTGCTGACGGTCTTTGGCCGGCAGGACTGGATGGCGCCAATTGCCAGTGGTTCCCACCGGGCCCGGACCATGGTGGTCTGCCCCTGTACGGCCGGATCCCTGGCTGCCATCGCCCACGGCATCAGTGACAATCTGCTGGAGCGGGCCGCCGATGTGATGCTCAAGGAGCAGCGAAAACTGATTCTGGTGGTGCGTGAGACGCCGTTGTCACCCATACATCTGGAAAATATGCTTAAATTAAGCAAGGCAGGCGCAACCATCATGCCCGCCAACCCGGGTTTCTACCAGAATCCCATCGATATCAACGATCTGGTTGATTTCATGGTGGCCCGCATTCTCGACCACCTCGGTATGGAACACAGCCTTCTTTCCCCCTGGGGGGAGAAAACAGATAACCAATAACAGGCAAGTCGGTGGTTTTTGACTTCAGGCAGCGTGAACAACATGACATTGACCATTCCGCTTTTTCCTCTGAAATCGGTATTGTTTCCCGGTGGTGTTCTGCCACTGCGTGTCTTCGAACCCCGTTACCTGGATATGATCAGTGACTGCCTGCGTACCGACCGGGGTATCGGTGTCGTGCTGATCAAAAACGGCAGCGAAACCGGCAAGGCGGCCGAAATCTATGACATGGGTACCGTCTGTCGCATCAACTACTGGCACAAACGCAAGGATGGCATTCTCGGCGTGACCCTGGCCGGAGAACAACGCTATAAAATCATCTCCAAAAAGGTGGAACGCAACCAGCTGATCGTCGCCGAAGTGGAGCTGCTGGAAAATACCCCTTCCCAGCCTATCGAAGAACGCCATCAGCCCCTGGTGGATCTGCTCAACCAGATCATGGCCCAGCTGGACATGCCCTACACCAAACTGCCCACCGATTACGGAGACGCCAACTGGGTCAGTGCCAGGCTGGTCGAACTGCTGCCCATCGAACTCGGGGACAAGCAGAATCTGCTGAAAATCGAAGACGCCTATCAACGCCTGGATGAAATCGAAAAAATCCTGCGCAAGCTGGATATCTGGGCGGATTGATCCTTAACAGGATGTTGAAAAAGCCCTTCCCTGGCCTTTTTCAACCCGGGAACGGCAAACGCGGTTTGCCGTTCCCTCACATTTTCAATGACTTATGGTCATTGAAAATGGCGGTGCGTCCCTGCACCGCACACAGGCTGTCGAATAACGGCGTTTTTCAACAGCCGGTTAACCCGGTCGTTGCCCTAAACCCAATCATTATCCAGGACAGCTTATTAGCAACACCCTTTGTGCAGGTTCTGTCTCACGTTGACGGAGAACCTGTTTGCAGCGGTGGAACATCTTGCGGATGACCGCCAGTGATGGCATGGCCTGGCGATCGGTTTTCAGGTATCGAACACCTGGCAGTTGACCCAGCACCAGCCGGCTGAGGTAGCCGTACCACAATGGTATAGTCTGTTGTCCATTGTCAACATGGACAGTTGCCGGCCACAATCGCAGGATCTCCAGGCTGTCCGTCCGGGGCTTTATCCAGTGCAGTTTTTCGTACTTGCCGGCATGCACGTGTTCGGGAATGGGTAGATCGGTCAGGCCGGCCTGTGGGTTGAAGAGATTGAGGAAGGACATGTCCCTGTCGCCGGGTTTTTGCCAGCCGGCCTGTTGCAGAATGTGATTGAGTGTTTTTGTGGAGGCCGCAATCTGCAGGGTAAAGGCGAAATCATTGTGGCCGAGCAGGTCGTGCCGGTAGGCTGGCAGGTTGATCCAGTCACTGTTGAGCCATTGGTCCAGACTCACCGTGGTTTGCGGGCTGGCAGGATTGTGGTAGCCGAAGTCCCGCTCATGCACGAGGCTGGCATAGATGATCACGGGGACCACAAGCAGCGGCAACCAGATCAGCTTGTGTCCATGCAAGGGAATGGCGGCGGTGGCGTGGCGGCGGTAGGCGATGCCGAGCAGGGCGGTCCAGGCACTGGCAAAGAACAGGCCGCCCAGAACGTCGCTGAACCAGGCCAGTCCCAGGTAGAGCTGTGAGAAGGCGATGAACAGGATACCGAGGCTGGTGGCAAGATAGATATATGGCCGGCCGCGAAAGGGGATCTGCCGGGTTACGAGAATAGCAGAAAAGCCATAGACCACAGTTGCCAGGGTGGTGCGGGGGTCGAGGTAGGAAAGGGGACTGCCCGGTGTCAGTGGCAGCTGTTCGGTGATGAGTCCGAAAGCCTGCAGGCTGGTAATGAGGGCTGCCGGGAAGGCAAAGGCGACCAGCCAGTGCCACAGGGCCTGGTAACGCCGGAGAGCCAGCAGCACGCTGGCAACCAGCAGGGTAAAGGCCGCGAGCAGGTTGAAATTGGCCAGGCTGCTGACAAACACCATGAGGTGATCAATGGGTGGTGAACGCAAGGTCTGCAAGGTATGCCAGAGCAACAGATCGAGGTTATACAAAATGGGCTGGGAACTGGACAGTTGCGAGATCAGGACAAAACCGAAGGTGGAGATGGTCAGTAACATGACCAGCAGACTGAGGCCGCGAATTTCCGATTGCTCGGGAACCAAAATGGCGGCGGGGATCCTGCCTGTCAGCGGGTGGCGTTGACTCCAGTCGATGAGCCGTTGCATGAGCTGATCGGTGCGCGGAGCAATCCAGCGATAGATTTTTTTCACCAGCCAGGTATTCAGCCAGATGAGCACCATCAGGACGACCAGCAGCAGGGTAAAACGGCCGGCGAATTCTGCCGCCAGTTCCAGTGAGGTACCAAACAGGATACCGGGTAACAGGTAAACGGGTGCCCAGAGGATGGCGGAAAGCAGGTTGACGGCAAAGAAGGTTTTTTTCGGCATGTGCAACATGCCGGCAATGGCGGGGATCACGGCACGCAATGGGCCGAAGAAGCGGCCCAGCAGCACGCTCTTGCTGCCGTGGCGGGCAAAAAAGTTTTTGCCCTGGGGAATGAGATCCGGGTAGCGGGTAAAGGGCCAGATGTTGGCCAGCCGTTGGTTGTAATGGGCGCCGAGCAGATAACTCAGGCCATCACCGGCCACGGCGCCCAGTGTGGCGACCCCTACCGTTGGCCAGAAGGGCAGGTAGCCGGTGGCAATCAGGGCGCCGAAACTGACCATCAAAAAGGCGCCGGGCACGATCATGCCCACCAGGGCAAGGGACTCGCTCATGGCAACGAGAAAGACAATCAGCAGACTGAGGGTGGGCGAGTCCTGTATCCAGTCGAGAAAGATTGACCAGGCGGGCATACCGGTTAGTCAAAGTTGCCTTTGAGCTCCAGCACGTTGCCGCCACGCAGGATGATCATGTGGATGGTTTTGTTGTCGGCCATGTCCCGTATCGTGCTGCTGATCCGCTCGAGACTTTTCTCATCGGTCACGGGAATGCCCACCACGGAGAGAATGATGTCACCGCCGAGGATGAGTTCTTCGTCCTGGATGCTGGCCTGCAGTTTACCCCCGTGCAGGCCGATTCTGGCCGCCGGTGAATTGCTGGCAATGCGCTGAACCAGCAGGCCATTGGATTGGGGCAGGTTGAAGATGCGAGCCATTGTGTTATCCAGATAATAGGCATCGATACCACTCCACAGGGGACGTTTGTCCAGCAGCAGGGAGCTGATGGAGTTGCTGGCTACCGCAAAACCCAGGCCTTCGGAGCCACCGGACTGGCTGCGGATGTAGCTGATGATGCCCAGCAGTTCACCTTGCATGTTGAACAGGGGGCCACCGGAGTTGCCCTGGTTGATGGCCGCATCGGTCTGGAAAAATTCCCCCTGCATGAACCCTCCGATCAGCCGGTTTGGCTGGTGACGGCCGCTCAGATGGCCAACGGTCAGGGTATGGGGAATGCCATAAGGTGCGCCGATGACGAAAACCTCTTCACCGATATTCGCCTTGTCCGAGTCGGCTAGACGGGCCACGGCAAACTGCTTTGGCATGTGTGCCAGTTGCAGCAGGGCAATGTCGGCACCGGGCAGGGAAGAAATTACTTTGGCCGGGATCTGTTCATCGTCAGCGAAAATGACGGTGATCTGCTCGGCAGTCTGCACCACATGGGCCGCCGACAGCAGCAGCCCCTCATCGGAAATCAGCACGCCCGAGCCCAGACTCTGCACACTGGCCAGCCCCTTGTGGTTGTTGGGCAGCATGACCTTTTCGTTGGTTACCAGCACCGCCACTGATGGCTTGAGTTTCTTGTACAGCTGGCTCAGATCGGTGGCCTGGGCCGGCAGGCTGAGTAAAACAGCAAGCAGCAATGTGAAGCTTTGCAACATGGGATTCATTTTTCTCTTCCGTGTGGTTGTGATGGTTCCGATACGGAAACTCAGAGCATCTTGAAGACCGCTTCCACCGCCTCCAGGGTGTCGGTGATGTCTTCGTCCGTGTGGGCGCTGGAAACAAAGCCGGCCTCATAGGAAGACGGGGCCAGATAGACCCCGGCCTCGAGCATGCCGTGATAGAAGGTTTTGAAACGTTCTGCGTCGCAGGCACTGGCCTGAGCGAAGTTGCTGATCCGGGCTTCTTCGCTGAAGAACAGGCCAAACATGCCGCCCACCTGGTTGGTGGTGAAGGGGATGCCGTGCTCCTGGGCGATCATCTTCATGCCCGTGGTCAGGGCACTGACCTTGTCTTCCAGGCGGCTGAAGAAGTCAGGTTGGGATATGAGCTCGAGAGTTTTGAGGCCGGCGGCCATGGCCACAGGGTTGCCTGACAGGGTCCCGGCCTGATAGACCGGCCCCAGCGGGGCGATGTATTCCATGATTTCCCGCTTGCCACCAAAGGCCCCCACCGGCATGCCGCCACCGATGACCTTGCCCAGGGTGGTGAGATCCGGTGTGATACCGTAGTGGCCCTGGGCACCGGCGAGGCTGACGCGAAAGCCGGTCATCACCTCATCAAAAATCAGCACACTGCCATGATCATCACAGACCTTGCGCAAGGTTTCGAGGAAACCCGGTTCAGGCGGAATGCAGTTCATGTTGCCGGCCACCGGCTCGACGATGATGCAGGCGATCTGGTCACCCATTTTTTTGAACAGTTCGGTCACCTGGTGACTGTCGTTATAGGTGAGGGTAAGGGTGTGCTCGGCCACCGAGGCCGGTACGCCCGGTGAAGTGGGGACCCCCAGGGTCAGGGCACCGGAGCCGGCCTTGACCAGCAGCGAGTCTGAATGACCGTGGTAGCAGCCTTCGAACTTGACGATCTTGTCGCGGCCGGTGAATCCCCGCGCCAGGCGCAGGGCACTCATGGTGGCTTCGGTGCCGGAGCTGACCATGCGGACCATGTCAAGGGATGGCATCAGCTTGCACACCATGTCGGCCATTTCGGTTTCCAGCTCGGTGGGCGCACCAAAGCTCAGCCCATTGACCATGGTCTTTTGCACGGCATCGAGCACTTCGTCATGGGCATGGCCGACGATCATCGGGCCCCAGGAGCCGACGTAGTCGATATATGGCTTGTCATCGGCATCGAAGACAAAGGCGCCCTTGGCACGCTTGAAAAATACAGGATCACCACCGACACCCTTGAAGGCGCGGACCGGCGAGTTGACGCCACCGGGAATGTGTTGCTGGGCAAGAACGAAAAGGTCATGGGATCGGGACATGGTTTTATCCTTGGGTCATCTTGATAAATGATTGGTCAAACAGGCAGCGATAGCGGCGCACCGCCTGGTCGATATCCGGGGTGCCAAATATACCATGAATCACCGCCAGCATCTGAGCGCCGGCCTCGAGCAGTTCGGCACCGTTGTCAGGCGTGATCCCGCCGATGGCGACCACGGGCAGTTCCAGTTCGCTGCGGGCACGCCGCAGGAGCTCGACCTCGGCCTGAGGTGCCCCGGGCTTGGTGCGGGAGGCAAAGAAGCGGCCAAAGGCCACGTAGTCGGCACCCTGCTGCTGGGCCGCCAGGGCGTAGTCGAAGCGGTTGTTGCAGGAGATGCCAATAATTTTATTCTTGCCCAGCAGTTGCCGGGCCTCGCCGAGGGCGGGATCCTTTTGCCCCAGGTGTACTCCGTCGGCATCGACGTCGGCGGCCAGGGCTGCATCATCATTGATGATGAACAGTCCCCCATGTTGCTGGCAAAGCCGTTTCAGTGCCAGGGCTTCTTCTTGCTGCTGGCCGGGGCTGGCCTGCTTGTTGCGGTACTGGAGAATCTGCACGCCTGCCTCGAGGGCGAGGCGTGCATCCTCGAGCAGCCGTGGGCCGCACAGCAGAGGATCGGTGATCCCGTACAGGCCGGTCAAGGAAGCGGTATGCAAGGCCGGCATCTAGTCGTATTCACCCCGTGCCCAGAAAAAACGGTTGGGCAGGGCTTGGCCCTTGCCCACCTGACAGGCATGCTGGAGGGTTTCCCAGGTGTATTCCTGGGCTTCGTGAATGGCCGTAAAGGTTTCCAGCCCATGAGCCATCAGACCGGCGAGGCTGGCACTGAGGGTGCAACCCGAACCATGAAAACTGCCCGGTAGCCGGTCCCAGCTGAAGGTTTCCAGTAACTTGTGGTTGGCGAACAGCCGATTCTCGATGTGTTCGGCACTTTCGTGTTCACCGGTGATGAGGACAAAATCACAACCGGCATTCATCAGGGCTTCCCCGCAGGCCTGCAGGCTGTCGGCATCGGGAACCAGCCGTCGCGCTTCCGGACTGTTGGGCGTCAGCACGGTGACCTGCGGAAGCAGTTTCTCGTGCATGGCGGCAAGCATTTCGTCCGAACCCAGTGAACCGCCACCCCCTGCGCTGAGTACCGGGTCGAGGACCACGGGTATGTCGTCGTAGTCGCCAAGAATCGTTGCCACCACCTCGATGATGGCCACATCGCCCAGCATGCCGAGCTTGAACACATGAGGCCGGATGTCGGCCAGCACGGTGCGGGCCTGTTCCTCGAACAGCACAGGGTCTACCGGTTCGAAGCGGTGGACCTTGCGGGTGTCCTGCACCGTCAGGGCCGTGGCCACCGGACAGGCATGACAGCCCATGCTGGCCACCGCCTCGATGTCAGCCTGCAGACCGGCACCGCCGGTGCTGTCGAGGCCGGAAAAACACATGACGACAGGTAAGCTGGATGAATTCATGATGTGGTTTACGGATGTTGGTGACGAACAGCAAGTTTAACACTGATTGGTTGATCTGAGCAGTCAAGCTGTTGTGTAAACCGGAGAAAATGCATACTCACCTTGCGGCCGGAGCAAGTGATTGATGTTCAGACGTCGTGAAGACATCCCTGTCGACTTGACTGCCTCGTCACTCGTCACTCGTCACCTGGCTCTGTTCCAGCGTTTTGCCCAGCAGTTTTTCGACTTCCCGGCTGGCCAAGGGCCTGCTGATGAAATAACCCTGGATGCAATAACAGCCTCGCTGGCAGAGATAATCGAGCTGCTGCTGGTTTTCCACCCCTTCGGCAATCACATTGATGTTGAGATTGTGGGCCATGGAAATGATGGTATCGACGATGCGGGCATTCTTTGGATGAGAGCTGATGTCGGCAATGAAAGAGCGGTCGATCTTGACGGTGTGAATGGGCAGGTCACGCAGGCGTGCCAGGGAGGAATAGCCCGTGCCAAAATCGTCGATGAACAGCTTGATCCCCATTTCCTTGAGTTGCTGGAGGATTTCCAGCGCCTGCTGGGAATTCTGCATGATGGTGCTTTCGGTAATCTCCAGGCCGAGGTTTTCCGCAGGGAAACCGGTATCCGCGAGAATGGAAGATATGGTAACCAGCAGTTGCTTGTGTTCGAACTGGCGCATGGAAAGATTGATGGCCACGACAAAATCATGGCCGGCAGAGCCCCGCCATTTTGCCGCCTGGTCGATGACGTGCCTGAGCACCCATTCGCCCAGCGGAATGATCAGACCGGTTTCTTCGGCAACCGGGATAAAGCTGTTGGGTGGGACATCTCCAAGTTCAAGGTGTTGCCAGCGCAACAGGGCTTCGACACATTCGAGCTTGCCGGTATTGAGGTTGTAGGTGGGCTGATAGTGGATATCGAGATTATTGTTGCTGATGGCCTTGCGCAACTCGGTTTCCATTTGCAGCCGTTCCAGCGCCCGGGCATTCATGTGGGCTTCGTAAAACTGGAAGCAGTTCTTGCCTTTCTGTTTGGCATGGTACATGGCAATATCAGCATTCTTGATCAGCATGGACTGCTCATCTCCATCATCGGGAGACAGGACTATGCCGATGCTGCCGGAAATGAAAATCTGGTTACCATTCAGGTCATACGGAGCTGACATGACATCCAGCATGTGCCGGGCCACGTGGCGGGCCGACTCCATGGCTTTTTCTTTGCTGTTTTCCTGTTCGAGGATCACCATGAATTCATCCCCGCCCATGCGCGCGAGGATTTCGTTGCTGCGAATACAACCGGACAAACGCGTTGCTAGCTGCTTGAGCAACAGGTCTCCCGTGTGGTGGCCGAGGGAGTCATTGATGGGCTTGAAGCGATCCAGATCGATATAAAAAACCGGTAGGGTGACATTGCGGTGTCTGCCTGACAGCATGGCCATGTTGAGCCGTTCCATGAACATGGCACGATTGGGCAGGCCGGTCAGGGGATCATAGTGAGCGAGCTGATAGATGCGTTGCTCGTATTCCTTGCGATCGGTGATGTTGTTGCCAATGGAAAGGATTTCTATCGTGTTACCCTGTTCGTCCTTGACCGCCTTGTTGTTCCAGGAAACCCAGATCCGTTCACCGTTCTTCTTGATATTCTCGTTTTCGTTCTGGATGTAGTCTTCGGGATTTCTGCCGATGTCCTCGATCATGTAGGCCAGATCCCGGCCGGTACTTTCCGTTTTCGGTACGATGGTTTCCATGACACTCTTGCCGCACATTTCATCTTCCCGAAAGCCGAAGAAGTCCACCGCGTAGGCATTGACGAAACGGATGATTCCTTCGGTGTCCCAGCGCAGAATGATGCTGTTGGCACTTTCCACCATTTCCTGGTAAAGCTTGTGGCTCTGCTGCAGTTGCTGAGTCTGCTGCCGGTATTGCTGTTCGATTTCATCCCGGGAGAAGTTTATGGCCGCGTGGATGGTTTCCACATCCAGGGTGACCCGTCTGTAGAGCCTCGATATTTGCAGCAAGGTCAATAACAGGACAAGCGAGATTGCAACCAGGACGATTGCCAGTGGCACGGGAGGCAGGCTGGTATTGCCGGTCCAGCCCAGATATCCCAGTACCAGCAGCAGCACGAGCAAGACCAGCAGGAAGAAAGGCAGGTACAACACCTTTTTCAGGTTGTGGTGGATTCTTTTTTTATCAGCTTCATTCATGCAGTGGATTCAGGGTACGCAGGGCCAGATGGGTTTGCAATCAGGCTTTTCCAGCAAGGCGGGCAATAAAGGCAGTTTTTGCCGACAGTTCGAGCGAACAGGTCCATTTGTAGGCCAGATTCAGGCTTGCGGCCTGGGCGTAGACCCCGTGGCCGCGGACCACGGTAATCGGCTGTTCGGCAAGTTTTGCGGCCACCCGGGCCGGCGCCTGGGTCACGTAGTCCTGATAGTCGATGTTGATGACAGGCACGGTCTGGAAATAATACTGGCCTTCAAAATCAATGGGTTGAAAGTCCTCACCGTTCAGGGTCAGGGCCACCGTGTGAGGACCATGACTGTGCAGCACGGCATTGGCCTGCGGGTTGGCCTGGTAGACCTGGATGTGCAGGGGCGCATCCAGGGAGGCGCCTTCACCCGTGTGGCCATCCAGGTAGCAGGCAACCAGCTGATCCTCGTGCAGGGTGTCGGCGCAGGCCCCCGTGGGAGTGACCCAGATGGTGTCGTTGTCCCGAATGGAGGCATTTCCACTGTGGGAGTCATTCAGGCCGTACTGGCGCAGCCAGCGGTAATACTGAATCAGTTCCTGTTTATTGTTCATCATATATAAAGTACCAACTGTGTCACACAATTGTATCAGCCGGGCCGCCATCATGTTTACCTTTTCGTGGCAGCGGCCGATATATCAGGATAGACATACTACTGGAATCGCAGGCTTTTATGCAGGATTTGGCAACATTGATAGTCAGGGATTACCGGGAGTTGATTTCCCTGCCCGAAGTGGTCATGCAGGTCAACGCCATGGTGGAAGATCCCGACTGCAGTATCGAGGAACTGGGGGAACTCCTCAGTCATGATCCGGGCCTGACTTTGCGACTGCTGGGTATCGCCAACAGCCCGTTTTACGGTTTTGTCAGTGAAATCAGTGACGTACGTCGGGCTGTGGCGTTACTGGGCATGAAACAGGTGCGTGACCTGGTGGTTTCCACGGCCGCGGCGAAGACGTTTGCCAATGTCTCGGTGGATATCATCGCCGTCGAAGATTTCTGGATGCACAGCCTGTATTGCGGGCTGGTAGCCCAGTCGCTGGCGGACAGCCTGCCGGGCCATTTCGGATCCCTGTTTACTGTTGGCCTGTTGCACGATGTGGGGCAGCTGCTGCTGTTTCATCGTTATCCACAGCAAATGAGCGATGCCATTCTCGCGACGGTTGAAGGGGAACATCCCCTGGAAATGGTCGAGGCGGAAAACGAATTTATCGGTACCGATCACACTCGGGTTGGTGCCGAACTGGCCCGTAACTGGAATCTGCCAGCCCAGATTGTCGAAGTCATCGCCTTTCATCATTCTCCCGGCGAGGCCCGTGAATTTTCCCGTGTGGTGGGTATCGTACACATTGCCAATGGCATCGCCGAAGGCATGCACCTGTCCGATGCGGAGGTGATCGAAAACCTGCAACTGGATCCGGTTTGCTGGGAACAGACCGGACTGGGCATGGATGACCTGCCTGGCGCCATCGAGTTTGCCCGTCAGCAACTGGGTGCGTCACGTCGGGCCTTCTTCAGCAGTGACTGAAACAGTCTGCTGCATGTGTCTTTCCCCATGAGCTTGATTTTTTGCCACCGGGCACAGACACAATATACTGATGTTTATCAGGGATAATGTCGCCCGTCTTGCACAGGCGCCATGGAAAGAACACTTTTTTCTTCCCGGCCGCTTAAATCCAGTCATTCGTGCATCAATCGGGTTAGTCTTCATCGGTAGTTTCTGTCATGATTGTGGGCGCATCAAGATTGCCCTATAGGAGGATCTGTCGATGTCAATCATGTCTTCATGCCAAAGTATGGCCAACAAAAAACGAAATCAACGGGAGATTGTTTCCAATGAAACTGATTAAAATTTTGTCGATCGCGGTGCTGCTTGCCTTTGTTGCCGGTTGTGCACTTGATACCCATGACATCAAGACCAACACCAAAGTGGATTCCAAGGCCAACTTCGCCGGCTACAAAACCTATAGCTGGCTCGGCACGGCCGCCATCATCAATGACCCCCTGGGTCAGTGGGAACCTTCCAGGTTTGATGCCGATGCCGAAATCAAGTACGCCATCGATACCGAGCTGCGCAAGCGCAAGATCATGGAAAGTTCCAACAACCCTGATCTGCTGGTGGGTTTTGCCGCGGGGATCGACATGGCCGCACTCGAACTGGTGGAAAATCCGGAAACCAAAATGCAGTTGATGAAGAATGTTCCCAAGGGTGCACTGGTTATTGTGCTGGTGGACAATGCCACCGGATTCCCCATCTGGGTGGGTGAAGCCATGGCCGACTACAAGAAGGAACGCTCTCCTGAAGAATCCAGCAAGCGTATTCGTTATGCGGTCAAGAAGCTGTTTTCCGAGCTGCCCCCTGTCGAATAAGGCATATCATTCAGCCTGTGACAGAAACCGTCAGTCTTCAGTGATGCTGGCGGTTTCTTGTATTGAAACATCAGATCCTGCCCATCATTATTACCACCTGCGGTGACGATTTGATCCTGATCATGAGACAACAGGCAAGCCCGATGTTAAGTTATTCTTCAGGCGTCCGATAGCTTTTGGAATAGCGATCGACATGATGACTGTCTTCATGGGGATTTGTCCCATGAAATCGTCTCATGCCACGAACGGCTCTCGTTACCTTCAACCTAACTTGCAGGTCAATCCCATGAACACACAGGACAACACCGAACTGCTCCCTTCTGCCGACGTCCTGCACCGACTGGCCATCAGTGAAAGTGGTTTCATTTTCGATCCGGCCACGGGTAACAACTTCACCGTCAATGAAACCGGTGTGCAGCTGTTGCATCTGTTACAGAAGAACCTGCGGTTCGACGAATTGTTGCAGCTGCTTGCCAGTGAATATGATGCCGAGCCGCGCACCATCGAGCGTGATGTCCTCGAGTTTCTCGGTGCTCTGCGCGAACACGTGGGAAGCTGATGAGCGAACTCGACATGACCGTGGCCATCACCGGCATGAATACCCGACCCGACAATCCCGGTCCGGGACTTGCCGTTGCCCGTTGCCTGCGTGAAGCCACTGGTTTCAGAGGGCGCATCATCGGCCTCGGTTACGATGCCCTGGAACCGGGCTTTTACCTGCCACAATACTGTGATGCCGCCTACCTGTTACCTTACCCTTCGTCCGGGGATCAGGCTCTGCTCGATCAGCTGCAGCACATCCAGCAGCAGGAGAACATCGATGTCCTGCTGCCCTGTCTCGATGCGGAGCTGCCGGGCATGGTCAGATTGCTGCCGGCCCTGCAGCAGATGGGGCTGAAAACCTTCCTGCCCGATGCACAGCAACTTCGCCTGCGCAACAAGGATCGCCTGCCTGAGCTGGCAGACATGGCAGGTATTGCCTCTCCCGAAATCACGCCCATTACCCAAGCCGGTTTCTTCTATGACTGCCAGGAAAAAGGCTGGTCCTATCCTCTGGTGGTGAAAGGGATTTTCTATGGGGCCCATGTGGTGCACAGTGCCGATGAAGGTGCCGAAGCCTTCCGCAAGATTGCCGCCGAATGGGGATTCCCGGTGCTGGTTCAGGCATACGTCACGGGTGAGGAATACAATCTCACTGCAGTGGGTGATGGCAGGGGTAACCTGCTTGGTCCGGTAATGATGAAAAAAATGGCCATCACCGACAAGGGTAAGGCATGGGCGGGGATCAGTATCGACGAGCCGGCGCTGCTCGAAGCCAGTGAATCACTGGCCAGGGCGATTCACTGGCGGGGGCCACTCGAAGTGGAAGTGATGCGAGACCATCAGGGCCATTACCAGCTCATCGAAATCAACCCGCGTTTCCCGGCATGGATCTACCTGTCCGCGGGCGTCGGGCGCAACCTGCCCTTTACCCTGTTGCAACTGGCGGTGGGTGAAACACCGGATGCTTTCGCACCGGTAAAATCCGGTCGGCTGTTCATTCGCTATGCGCTGGAAACCATTATCTCCCTCGAAGATTTCGAAACCATGGTTATGCGCGGCGGACAGAGTTTGAGCCCGTCGATTTCTAACAAAGACGGTGCCGGTTAGCCGGCCATGACAGTGCACTGAAACTGAAATGGAATGAACCCATGACTGACACGACCCCTTCAAGCCAAAGTACCAAAAAGCCCTGGCTCAAGCCGACCATCACCCCACTGCGCAGCGGTACCATCAACAAGTTTGGTGCCATGCGTCACGAACAGTGGCGTGACAACATCGATGGCGTGCCCATCAGTGAACTGCTGGAGAAACATGGCTCCCCCCTGTTCGTGGTGTCGGAAAGGAAACTGCGGGAAAACATCCGTCATCTGCATCGGGCCTTTTCCTCCCGCTATCCACAAGTACTGTCCGGCTGGTCGTACAAGACCAACTACCTTGGCGCCGTATGCAATGTCTTCCATCAGGAAGGAGCCCTTGCCGAAGTGGTTTCCGAATTCGAATACCTCAAGGCGCGCAGTCTGGGCGTGCCCGGCAATTGCATTTTGTTCAACGGGCCACACAAGCCTCGCCGGATTCTCCAACAGGCGGTAGCCGAAGGCGCCCATATTCACATCGATCATCTGGACGAGCTCTACCTGCTGGAGGAGGTAGCCAGTGAAGCCGGCCATGAAGTCGGCGTCACCATCCGGCTCAATTTCGACACGGGCTACACCGAGCCATGGAGCCGCTTCGGTTTCAATGTGGAATCGGGTCAGGCCATGGACGTGGCCTGGCGCATCTCGTCGAGCCCTTCCCTCAGGCTCACCGGCCTGCACAGCCACATTGGTACCTTCGTGCTGGAAACCGAGGCCTATCGCGCCCAGGTGCGGATCATGACTGCCTTCATGCTCGAGGTGGAGGCCAGAACCGGCTGCGAGATCGATTACATCGACATTGGCGGGGGGTTCGCTTCACTGAATTCCCTGCAAGGGATCTACCTGCCCCCCGAGCAGGTGGTCCCCAGCATTGAACAATATGCCGATACCATTTGTACCGAACTGCTCGAAGCCACCCATGAAAGATCGGCCCAAGGCCGCAATCGGCCGACCCTGGTGCTGGAAACGGGTCGTGCGCTGGTGGATGATGCGGAAGTGCTGATCAGTTCGGTAGTGGCCAACAAGCGTCTGCCCGATGGTCGTCATGGCGTGGTCATGGATGCTGGTGTCAACCTGCTGTTTACCGCATTCTGGTACAACCATGATGTGACGCCAACCCGTCAACTCAATGGTAAACCCGATGAAACGGCACTCTACGGCCCTCTTTGCATGAACATCGATGTATTGCGCCAGAGCCTGATGTTGCCACCACTGGATGTGGGTGACAGTCTGATCTTCAGTCCCGCCGGGGCCTACAACAATACCCAGTGGATGCAGTTCATCGAATACCGGCCCAATGTAGTCATGGTCGGGGACGATCAGACCGTCGCGGTCATCCGTCGGGCCGAGGATCTGCAGACGGTGACGGCACTGGAACAGTTGCCGGCGCACCTGCAAAAGGCCTATCCCGATGGTGCCCCTGCCAGTCAGCTTGACAAGCGCTAGGCCCGTGAACGCAAAGCTGGACAAACTTGGTGCCATCCCCCGGGCCTATGCAGACATCCTGTTCCTGGACCATGTGGGACTGGGTCTGCTGGTGATGGCTGCCACTTTTTGGTACCCGAATATCGGCCTGGCCGGCCTGCTGGGTGCCGTGACCGGCCTGCTTACAGCACGGATTTTCCATTTTGCCGAATCAGGCAGCGCCCTGCAGATCTACAACAGCCTTCTGGTGGGCTTGTCTCTTGGGGCCTTCTACGAAGTCAATCTCTATCTGGTGGTGCTCATCGTACTGGGTGCGGTACTGGCGGTGCTGGCTTCAGTGGTAATTGCCGACAGCCTGTGGCGGCTGGATCGGCTGCCGGCCCTGAGTCTGCCTTTTATCATCGTCGTGCTGTTTACCACACCGGTGGCAAGGCGCTATTCCTCTCTCAGTGATTACATGGGACTGGCCGATACCCATGGTGTTCTGCTCAGTCCCGCCATCGACGGTTTCTTCAGCAGCCTGGGTTCCACTTTCTTCTCACCTCAGCCGTGGGTGGGGATTCTGCTGTTCATCGCTCTCTTCCTGCGTTCTCGTTACCTGGCCTTTCTGGCCATCATCGGTTATGCCTTCGGCTATGGCCTGTTCATGCTGCTCACCGACAACCCGCCTGCCGGCCTGATGGTGTGGACCGGTTTCACCTATATTCTCACGGCCATGGCCATAGCCGGCATCTATACGGTGCCCAGTATGCAGAGCACCGCGCTGGCCTTGCTGACCGTGGCCCTGACCGTGCTGCTGGTCATTGCTACCCAGAACCTGTTGCTGCTGGATGGTCTGCCAGTGATGGCCATCCCCTTCGTCATCACCGTGGTCGTGGTACTCAGCGCCCTGGCAAAGCGGAGCGTACAGGGCAAGCCCTGGCTGGCCCCCATGCCGGCCCTGCCTGAAGTCAATTACGAACGGGCCAGGCTGGCCCAGGTACGCAACGGCGAATTCGACAGCATCCCGGTGCTGATGCCGGTGTACGGGGAATGGGAGATCTATCAGGGCTTCAATGGCAAGCATACCCACAAGGATCGTTGGCGCCATGCGCTGGACTTCTACATGACCGAGCAGGGGCGCAGTTACCAGAGGGAAGGTCAGAAACTGGAAGATTTCTACTGCTTTGGCCTGCCCGTGGTCTCGCCCGTGCATGGCAAGGTGGTCAGGGCCATCGACAAGCTGGCCGACAATGTGCCCGGTGAGGTGGAGGTAAAGAACAACTGGGGCAACATCCTCTTGCTGCGCATGGAAAACGGTCTGCATGTGTTGCTGGCGCATCTGCAGCAGGGCAGCATCAAGGTTCGTGAAGGCGACTGGGTGACGCCCGGCACCGTACTGGCTGCCTGTGGCAATTCCGGGCGTTCTCCCCAGCCCCATTTGCACATGCAGGTGCAGGAAGAAGCCCAGTTGGGCAGTACCACCCACCCCTTTCACCTGACCAGCGTGCTGTTGCGCAACAAGGATGAAAAGCTGGAGTACCAGCTGGTAGCCCGTCCGGTGGAGGGTGAACGGGTGCAGGCCGCCAGTGAAGATGAACAGTTGTACAACGCCATGCATCTGCCCGTGGGACGCACCCTGCGTTACCAGCTGTGCATCAATGGCGGTGCCGATCAGGAGGTCGAACTGCATGTGGAGCTGACCCTGCTGGGGCAGTTCCGGTTGAAAAGCAGCAGTGGTGCCAGTGCCGCCTTCGAGGAAATCAACGGGGTACTGGCTTTTTTTGACCGCCAGGGCCCCGGGGATCTGCTGCTCGACAGCTGGCTGTTGGCCAATGGCCTGACACCGTTGGCCGATCAGGCGCACCGCTGGCGGGATGCGCCTTCGGCCAACCTGCTGCACCTGCCCGTTACACAACGCCTGTTGCTCTGGCTGATTAGACCCCTCGGTTGTGGGCTGGATTCGGTCTACTGGCGAGAGTGGGATGCCGAGTATGGTAAGTGGTGTCAGCACGGTGAGCACCGCTTGAGGATCAACGGTCGTCAGTTTCTGGCTAATACCGAGTCGATCATTAATCCTGTTTACGGCTGTACTCGCATCGAACTGGTCTTTCAGTCAACACGCTTGACGGCTAGCCTTGTTGACACGGGAGCTATTGAGGATCATGGTGTGCCAGGCTGGAAGCAGGACGTTTCGTTCCGCTCATCATTGCCATGACAGGCGAGATATTTAGTTAGGGAATGTCTGGTTTGTTCAGACATTCCTGCGGCACAGGCCGTGTCGCCAAAATCAAGCGCATCAGGCGATTGATGTTAGTGAGAAAAATGAAAGTCACACTTGTGATTTTTCGGCCTCTGACCATTCGGGAATGAATTGTTCAGAGGTTCCTCAAATTACCGTAAGGAGATGCATCATGAAATTCAACAAACCCGGGCGGTCCGTTATCTTCACCGCTCTGTGCTTGCTGGCCAGTAACCGTGTCTTGGCGGGTGAGGGTGACTGGTACATAAATGCGGGGGTGGAAGGGGTTTACATCAACTACAATGGTTCACCCCGATATGAATCCCTGCTGGGTATTGGCGGTTTTTTTCAGGCCGACTACCTGGAGCGGGCCAGTTTCATCGTTGGCTACAACCACAATTACCGTACTTACCAGTCGGCAGCTTCGGCTCCCGGTGATATGAATGAAAATGTCTTCTTCGTCAGTGGCAAGGGAAACTTTCATCCCGGTGACTGGCCGGGTCCCCTGTCTGTCCGCCTCGATGGCTATTCGGGATCCGATAAATACGGTAGTTTCGAGGTGGCCGGGATACCGGGCCGGCGAACCGTTAACATGGTCGATGACTTCACCGTCATCAGCCCGATGGTCAGCTACCTGAATTATGCCAGAACCTTTTACCTGGATCTGGGATACAGCTATTCCAGTTACCGTTTCGGTGGCACATCCCTGATCACTCTGCCTCAGGACATCGATGTCAGCCAGTGGACCCCAACCGTGGGTTTCGCCTTCAACCAGTCCCGTGACTGGTTGCGCTTTCGTGCCTATCTCATCAACCTGTCGAACAGTGATCGGGTCAACGGCAGGGATTCGACCTCGGCGCTGGAAACCAAATGGACACACTGGTTTGTGGACACCCCCGGCGGCCTCGACAGCCTGACTCTCAACCTGCTGCTGGGCGAACGGATCTATGCGGTCGACAGTGACAGCTATACAGTCTACAGCACACCGGACATGCAGAAGTCCCTGCTGGCCATTGATGGTGAATGGATGCTGGGCGAAAATGCCAGGCTACTGGCTGAGGTTGGTTACACCAAATACGAGGATGTGGTGCTGGCTGAGGACTACAACAGCACGCATTTCTATCTTCAATGGTCTTATAACTGGTAGGAGGCCGTATGAAAGCTGTACGAAGTTCTGTTTTATTTGTGGTGGTGGTTTTCCTTCTCGTTGCACGGGTTTCCCATGCGGAGGATGGCTGGAGCGAAAGCTATCGACTCGAAGCCTTGGCAAAATACAAGGATGCCGTCCGGGTGATGGACAAGCTCATCAAGAAGGAGCCGCAAAACGATTTTGCCATCTCCCGCCGCGCCTGGCTCAACTACCTGCGAGGGGCCTACAACAAGGCGGTGGAAGACTACCGCAAGGCCATCAGACTCAATCCCAAATCCCTGGATGCCCGGCTTGGTCTGTTGTTGCCTTTGCTTGCCCAGCAGCGCTGGCGTGAGGCTTCGTCTTCAGCAAAAGGGGTCCTCAAGGAAGCGCCGCTGAATTATTATGCGCATGTGCGCCTGATGAGCAGCGAGGCAGGGGAAAGAAAATGGCAGACTCTCGCCGATCATGCCGCCCGGGTCGCTGCCTATTATCCCAGTGATGCCACGGTGCAGATCTATCTGGCCCGGGCCAATGCCAGGCTGAAAAATACTCGTGCAGCAAGGGAGGCCTACAAACGGGTACTCGAACGTATTCCGGGGCACGTGGAGGCGACACGTTTTCTCAACGCCAAATGAGAGCAGGTCCGACAGGTGGCTGAAAACGGCCCGTCAGTGTTTTTTGTGGCGATGGCGATTTCGAATCAGGCGCATGAGCCACAGCCAGCTGCCACTGAGAGCGAGGAATAAGAGCAGGATGGCGGCCGTGTCCATGATCCATACCCCTGCATTGCCGAGGATACGGCCACTGTGAAGATCGAGCACCACCCGCTCGACACTCAGTCGTCCATTACGGGCCAACCGTGCCAGGTCGTCATTCAGGGTGGCCGGCAGCGGGCTCGGTTGCGACCAGTTTGCCGCGGCCGCGGCAACAGACTGCCAGTCGAGCAGGGCTTCGTCGGCAACATGCATGCCGTTTGCTGACTTCAGTAGTAGACGATTTTCAGCACTGGTACCGATGGCCAGGATGCCGGTCGGGATACCCTGTGCGGCACCCATCTTTTCAATCAACTCACCATCACGGGTATAGATTAACAGGCTGTTGTTCAGGCTGATGACCAGCATGTCCTGCAACAGCACGGCGCCGGTCAGGGCTTCGGAAAATTTGCCCAGTGGGGCGGTATCGAGGTAAAGCTGCTTGTCCCACTGGCTGATCCAGTGCGGGCCGGCGGCGAAGCTGCTGCTGGCCCGGGGCGGATCGATGCCGTAATGATGCAGCAGAGCGGGGCTGGTGACATAGGACTTGTCCAGCGCCAGTTCGCTGGTGTGGTTGAGCATCAGGCCGGTGATGGCCAGCAGGATCACCAGCAGGGCGGCACTGACACCGATGTAACGGTGCCACTGGTACATGGATTTGGTACTGACGCGGCGGCGCTTGTGGCGAGTCATGAAGGGGCCGCTGTTTGAGGTTGACGCAGACTGTCCAGATACAGCGCCAGGCGGGCCAGCTTGGTCAGGGCGCGCACGGAAAGGGTGGCACCGGTAATGCCATCGATATGCCGATCCAGCCGGTTGTTCTCTTTCAGGCCGACATCATCGAACTGGCGGGTAAAAAAATCATGGCGGACTTCGTCACCGCGGCTTTCCCGGAACGCCAGCACCCGCAGCCGTTTTATTTTTCCCTCGACAATGACAAGACCTACGGTAATGGGCTCGGTCTTGCCAATTTCCTCGAGGATCCAGGCACTGCGGTTTTCATCGGCCCAGTAGCGGACCCGCAGGTAGTCGGGTTTGTGGCCCAGAATCTCGGTGGCCTTTTGCTTTTTTTCCCCGGTCAGCCAGATGACTTTCGCTGGCGGGGGCCGGTGTGCGAAAACCTCCTGCAGAAAATCCTCCGGGCTCTGGTAAACCCCTCGGGCCTGGGCAAGCATGCTCGTTGTGCTTGCAAACAGGACAAGGAGAACAAAAAGTATCCGCGATGGTATTTGTTTCATATTCGACAAAGGCCGGTTCGCTATGCACGAACCGGCCTGATCACCTCAGTTATGGTTGACTAGAACTGGTAGCCAACTCCCATCAGGAAACCGTTACGGTTTTCACCATTGGCATTGTCCTGTTGCTGCAGATCCAGTTTCAGGACCACATCGGGAATGGGCCAGTAATTGGCACCGAGATTATACTGGGTTTTTTCCGTGTCGGCGGCACTGCCGCTGCTGGAACCGGCCTGATTGTCCCAGGTGTTGTAGCGGGCGAAGATGCCAACCTTGGGATTGAACTTGTAGGACGGCTCGATGTACCAGCCGGTCTGCTGGTCGGCACCGGTGCTGGCGGGGCCGTCACCGTCGATGTTCCAGCTGGCGTACACGGCACGCAGCTGGAAGCCGCCCGTGGCGTAACTCACATGGCTGGAAATCAGACTGGTCTTGCCAAGCTGGGGATCCAGGCCCTGGCCGCCATCGGCCTGGTACAGGTAGCTGACGGACAGCTCCAGTCCCGCCAGGCCATTCCACT
The DNA here is from genome assembly GCA_024275915.1 of Gammaproteobacteria bacterium. Taxonomy (GTDB): domain Bacteria; phylum Pseudomonadota; class Gammaproteobacteria; order UBA6429; family Thiohalophilaceae; genus JAJRYG01. Next base: position 16,615 of record JAJRYG010000061.1, on the reverse strand, counting down.
TGATGCGGCCAGAGCCGGCCAGATCGTTGGCCAGGGCTTCACCACCGAACTGGCGGCCCTTGCGAACCAGATAGCCATTGGCGGCATCCAGACGCATCCCCGAGGTGAGAAAGACGTCATAGCCCCAGCCCTTGCCGAACTTGCCGGCCACGGCGGCACCGCCTTCGCGCCAGGTACTGGGAATGATGTAGGTTTCGATGGGGTTGCGTTCCACACCATAGAAGGTTGGCGGTTCGTGAGTTTCGTTGATGATGCCAAACGGCAGCAGCAGCACCCCGGTGGAAACGGCGGTATTCGCGCCGATATCGAATTCCAGGAAGGCCTGCTCCAGTTCCATTTCACTGGCGTGCTCCAGATCCCACTCCATGAAGAAGCGGATCTTGTCGGTGAATTCATGCCCCACGAACAGCACGGCACGGTGAAAATCCATTTCCTTCTTGTCACTGGCCCCGCCTTCGCCGCTGAGGTTGGTGTAATGCAATTCACCATAGCCGCCGACCGTGGTGCGCCCTGAACCTGTGTGGTGGGTAGAACGCTTGTTCTTGGCCATGGCATCGTGGCCATGGCCACCCTTGTCACTGGATTCGATCATCTCGGCAGTGGCTTCCAGCCGCTCCATGATGACCTTGTTCTGGGCCTTGAGGGCTTCGATTTCGTTCTTGAGCTCGTCGCTGTCGGCGGCGGATGCCAGCAGGGGAGCGGTGGTCAGGGCACTGCCAAGGGTGAGGGCGGCCAGTGAAGAAAAACCGGGTTTACGCATGTGAACTTTCTCCTGATTAAGCATGTTTGAATCATTTGGATTTCGTTAGGTGGGAGAACTTTATCGTAGAATGATTCTAAATGCAAATCATTATCATTTAAATATTCGATAAATCTAATTGACGAGCAATAACAGACGATACATTGTAAGTGAGTGCTAACTGTGTGGTGCCGGAACTGGCTGAGATGGGGTAATAACGTCAGAAATGACACCCACTGAGGTCATTCATGGGCGGTTCAGGACAAGGTTCGCCAGCTGCGGCCAGGGAAGAGGTTGCCATTGCCGAGTGAAGGCCGGGTATTGAAAAGCTATTTAGAAGGGTTTGACCACAGCCAGGATGACGATGCTGAACAGCAGCAGCACCGGCATTTCGTTGAACCAGCGGTAGAACACGTGGCTGCGGGTATTGGCATCGCGGGCAAAATCCCGTACCAGTTTGCCGCAAATTAAGTGGTAGACCAGCAGCAGCCCCACCAGAGCCAGCTTGATGTGCAGCCAGGCCTGGGACTTGTAGGCCTGCCAGGCGTAGTCATGGAGCATCCACAGGCCGAAGGCCACGGTTAGGAACATGAAGGGGGTAACGAAGCGGTAGAGCTTGCGCTCCATGACCTTGAAGGTCTCCCGGGTGGCCGGGTCTTCGGCCATGGCGTGATAGACGAACAGCCGCGGCAGGTAGAACAGGCCGGCAAACCAGCTGACCATGAATATGAGGTGAAAGGCCTTGAGCCACATCAGCCCTGCCCTCCGGGCGGTAGCATGGCCTCCAGCTGGGCAGTCAGGGCGGTGATGTCCATTTCACCAATCTTGTGGCGCACGATGCGCCCCTGCGGATCGATGACGAACGAAGTGGGAGTGAGCTTGACGTCACCAAAGGCCCGCGCCAGCGCGCCATCGATATCCAGGCTTATGGGGTAGGGAATGGCCTTCTGCTTGCGCATTTCCATGACGTGATTGGGGGGATCATAGGCCATGGCCACACCGATGATTTCCAGACCACGGGCATGGTACTTGTGATACAGCTCGATGAGATGGGGCATCTCGCGGATGCAGCCGGGGCAGGAGGTGGCCCAGAATACCACCATCACCGGCCGGCCACGCAGGGCTTTCAGGTCCAGGGTGCGACCATCGACGGTCTTGAACTGCGCGTCGGGGGCGCGCTGCAGACCGGAAGGGCTTAGCATCAGCCAGGCGGCGCCGCCAACGAGAAGCAGGGCAAACAGGCCAATCAGGGTGTCTTTGAGTTTCATGATTTTTTCTCGTCCTGCAGGGCCTGCAAATCGGTTTTGGCCAGGTAGGCATCACCCAGGGCCTGGTAGATGGGCCGTGGACAGACCAGATGCGAAATGCCATTGGCAATCAGTGCGGTGGCCATCAGTGGCAGCAGCATGGCCGAATCGTCGTTCATTTCCATGACGATGACCATGGCGGTGATGGGCGTCTGCACCACCCCGGTGAAGTACCCCACCATGCCCAGCATGATCACGGCAGCGACCGGGGTGCTGGGCATGAGGCTGGCCAGATCGGCGCCCAGACCGGCGCCCACTGACAGGGAGGGCGCAAAAATGCCACCGGGAATGCCGCTGAGATAGGACACCAGGGTGGCGGTGAGTTTCAACAGCGGAAACAGGGCCTGGCTTTCACCTCCATTGACGATGTGCTGGGCCGCTTCGTAACCGGTGCCATAAGTGGCGCCGTCGGAAAGAAAGCCCAGCAGGCTCAGGATCAGGCCACAGCACAGTGCCAGCATCACCGGGAAGCGTCCGGCCAGCGGGGCAATGCGCCGGGTACTGAGGATCAGGCCGGTGGCAAACAGGCCACCGAGCAAGCCGCCGATCACGCCACAAACCAGTACCGCGATCCAGGCTTCGGTCAATGGCATCTTCGCATCGGTGGAGCCAAAATAGGTGTAATTGCCATGGAACATCAGTGCGGTCACCCCCGCCAGCACCACCGCGATGAGCAGGGTGCCACTGGTGCGGTGCTCGTAGCTGCGGCTCATTTCCTCGATGGCAAACAGGATCCCGGCCAGAGGGGTGTTGAAGGCGGCAGAGATGCCGGCGGCCCCCCCTGCCAGGATCAGCGCACGGGTCATTTCATTGCTGCGAAACGGGGCGATGTGGCGCAGCGAATACATGATGGACGCACCGATATGCACGGTAGGGCCCTCGCGGCCGATGGACGCGCCACAAAACAGGCCGAGAGTGGTGAGGAAGATCTTGCCGATGGCCACTTTCAGCGACAGCACCCGGCTGCGGATGGTGTGGTTGTGCATGGAGATGGCGGCAATGGCCTGGGGGATGCCACTGCCTTCGGTGCCCTGGAACCAGCGCCGGGTGACGAAGGCGATGCCCGCCAGCCCCAGTGGGGTGAGCGCATAGGCATAATAAGGGGTGGTGGCATGCAGATCATGGAAGAAGATGTCGGCCTGCCGGGCAACGATGGCAAAGCCGGCCGCCACCGCACCGATGATCACCGCCGCGCCCCAGAACAGCAGGCGCATCTTCCATTTACTGCGCGACAGGAGGCGGCGCTTGGTTCGATTCAGATGGCGGCGATACATGGGCGCAAAGTTTATCACGAATAGCCCTGCCTGGGCTGTCTGAGCAATAACCATGCCATTACAGGGGAAAATAATTCTTGACCTTCCAAAATGTAAGGGATATGGTTTGTCTGCGGTTTATCCGTGAGTACTAACAACAATAATTATCTTCGCATTCTTAAAAAAGCGGCCTGACGCCGCTTTTTCTTTGCCCGCAGCCGAGGCAGGCCATCATGGAAGCCTGTTTTTCTCCACAGGGCGACATTCTCCCTTTCTTATTGTTTCTGCAGCATTTATCATTCACCATTACATTCGTATTACAACTCAACACTGAATCTCCCCCATGATTAAAGCAGGTATTGTAGGCGGCACAGGGTACACGGGCGTGGAATTGCTGCGCCTGCTGGCTGGCCACCCCGAGGTTGAATTGCAGGCCATTACCTCCCGCTCCGAGGCGGGGCTGGCAGTGGCAGACATGTTTCCCAATTTGCGTGGCAAGGTCGGGCTGGCGTTTTCCGAGCCAGACATGGCCGTGCTGGGCAACTGTGACGTGGTGTTCTTTGCCACCCCCAATGGCGTGGCCATGCAGCGTACCCCGGAATTGCTCGAGGCGGGAGTGCGGGTCATTGACCTGGCGGCCGACTTTCGCATCCGGGACATCCCCACCTGGGAGCAGTGGTATGGCATGACCCATGCCTGCCCCGAACTTGTCGCCGAGGCCGTCTATGGCCTGCCGGAAGTGAACCGCGAGGCCGTGCGCGAGGCTCGCCTTGTGGCCAACCCCGGCTGCTACCCCACTGCCGTGCAACTGGGCTTCCTGCCCTTGCTGGAAGCTGGTCTGGTCAATCCCGGCCGACTGATTGCCGATGCCAAGTCCGGCGTCAGTGGTGCCGGGCGCAAGGCCAGTGTGGGTACCCTGCTGTGTGAAGCCAGCGAAAGTTTCAAGGCCTATGCCGTGCCCGGTCACCGTCACTTGCCGGAGATCAGCCAGGGTTTGCAGCTGGCCAGCGAGGAAACGGTCAAGCTTACCTTTGTCCCCCATCTGTCGCCGATGATCCGCGGCATTCATGCCACCTTGTATGCGGATCTGAAGGGGGAGGCGGGGGATCTGCAGGCCCTGTTTGAACAACGTTACCGGGATGAGCCGTTCGTCGACGTGCTGCCGGTCGGCGCCCACCCGGAAACCCGCAGTGTCAAGGGCTCCAATACCTGCCGGCTTTCCCTGCACCGGCCCCAGGGTGGCGATACCCTGGTGGTGCTGTCGGTGATCGACAATCTGGTCAAGGGGGCGGCCGGGCAGGCGGTGCAGAACATGAACATCATGTTCGGACTCGATGAAACAGCAGGGCTGCAAGGCATTGCGTTGATGCCATGATGAGACGGCCATGTCGTTAAAGGTCAAGCATCACCACCCGTGGAAAACCCGGCTGGTTGTCATCCTGGGGGGCCTGGCCCTGCTGGCTGGCAGCTTTGCCCTGTTTGACTATGGCCGTTACCAGGCCGGTTATGACAGCACGGAAGTAGAGCTGGAGCTCGCCAGCCTGATCGATCAGAATGCCCTGCTTGCCGAGAAAATCGAACGCCTGCGGGAACAAAAGGCCCAGTTGCAGCGTGCCGCCCAGATCGAAAAGCAGGCCTATTCGGAACTGGATAACAATCTCAAGCTTTTGCAGGGTGAAATCCTTGAACTGAAGGCCGAACTGGCCTTTTATCGGGGTATCGTTTCGCCCCGCGAGGCAGAGCGGGGCCTGCGTTTGCAGAGTTTCAGCCTGGAACCCAATGGCAGACGCAGCTATCGTTACAAGGTGGTGCTGACCCAGGTGCTGAAGAATGACAGACAGGTCAGGGGCCAGGTAATATTGCGGGTCGAGGGACTGCAGGACGGGCAGCCAAAGACCCTGGATATTTCCGCCCTGAGTGAGAATTCGGTAAAAGAACTGAATTACCGTTTCAAGTATTTTCAGAAACTGGAAGGGGATGTGCGCCTGCCGAAGAAATTCCGGCCCCTGCGAGCCACCCTGCAGATTCTTCCGCGTGGCCGGCGGAAGGACATGATCGAGAAAACCATCGACTGGCCGGCGGAGGAGAACCTGACAGATGTGGAATAAAAGGAAAAAACCCAAACAGACGGCCCAGATTGATTCACTCATTGGGCAGAATACCGAAATCCGCGGCGACGTGGTGTTCAGTGGCGGCCTGCATGTGGACGGCAAGGTCAAGGGTAGCGTGATTTCCGCCAATGGCGGGGATTCCCTGCTCACCCTCAGCGAGCGTGGTACCATTGAAGGAGAGGTAAATGTCCCCAATGTCGTAGTCAATGGCACCGTGATCGGCGATGTTCACGCCAGTGGCCATGTGGAACTGGCCGCCCAGGCGCGTATCCACGGCAATGTCTATTACAGCCTGATCGAAATGGCCATGGGTGCCGAGGTCAACGGCAACCTGGTCCACCAGCAGGCCGAAAAGGCCGATTCCGTGGTACCACTGGAGCAGCCGGAAGACAAGGTGGCCAGTGATTCTTGACTAAAACGCTCGGTTAATGGATAATTTTCAATCCGCCAGGCGAAATGAATTTGGAGTAAGCAGCATATGAGTAATGCAACCGAGACCACAGAAAGTACCGATGTCCTGATCTTTACCGACAGTGCGGCCAACAAGGTAAAATCCCTGATCGAGGAAGAAGGCAACGACAACCTCAAGTTGCGGGTTTTTGTTTCCGGTGGCGGTTGTTCCGGGTTCCAGTACGGTTTTACCTTCGATGAGAATATCCAGGACGGTGATACCGTGGTGGAAAATGCCGGGGTGACCCTGCTGGTGGATCCCATGAGCTTCCAGTACCTCACCGGTGCCGAAATCGACTACAAGGAAAGCCTCGAGGGTTCCCAGTTCGTCATCAACAACCCCAACGCAACGACAACCTGCGGTTGTGGCTCGTCCTTCTCGATTTGATCCGTCGGTTGTCAAGACAGATTTAAGTCGAAATTTCAGTTAGTATTATCCGCAGGGGTGACACAGGGTGTCATCCCTGTTGTTTTTTCTGCGGTTTGATTTCCGCCAACCAGACCCGGCTGACAGCCGGGTCATTCGGTATCAATTACAGTTACAGCATTGGAGTCAGGCGATGAGCGACTATCTACCTGGACTGGCTGGCGTCCCGGCTACCAAGTCCAACATATCAGATATTGATGGTGAGAAAGGAATACTGTCTTATCGCGGCTATCCCATTCAGGAACTGGCAAAGAACAGCACCTTCGAGGAAACCGCGCTGTTGTTGCTCGATGGTCGCTTGCCCACCAAAAGTGAACTGGCCGGTTTTACCCAACAGCTGGTTGCCGATCGCCGCATCAAGTATTACACCCGTGGTATGATGAAAAACCTGCCCCCTACCGGACACCCCATGGAAATGCTGCAGACCGTGGTGGCCAGCCTGGGCATGTTCTATTCCGCTTCCGACTGTCTGAACGGCAGTGATGCCTGTGACGATCTCGACTACATCCACAATACCTCGGTCAAGATCCTTGCCCGCATGGGTCCCATCGTTGCCATGTGGGAACACATTCGCAACGGTTACGATCCCGTCCAGCCCCGCGCCGATCTGAACTACGCGGAAAACTTTCTCTACATGCTCAATGGCGAGGAGCCGGATCCACTGCTGGCGCGGATCATGGACGTCTGTCTGATCCTGCATGCCGAACACACCATCAATGCCTCCACCTTTGCCGTACTGGTCAATGCTTCGACCCTGGCCAACCCCTACAGCGTGATCGCGGCGGCAATCGGTGCCCTGTCCGGCCCCTTGCACGGTGGGGCCAATCAGAAGGTTCTGCAGATGCTCGAAGAAATCGGGACACCCGACCAGGCCGAGGAATACGTCGACAGGCGACTGGCCGAAAAGAAAGTCATCTGGGGCATGGGCCACCGGGAATACAAGACCAAGGATCCCCGTGCCATCATCCTGCAGGAACTCATGAACGAGTTCATCGAGGCCCGTGGTGGTGATGTCAATCCCCTCTTCGAAGTGGCCAAGGCCGTGGAAGAAGTCTGTGAAGACAGGCTGGCGAAAAAGGGCGTCTACGCCAACGTGGATTTCTACTCCGGCCTGCTGTACTCGGAAATGGGCATCCCCGCCGATCAGTTCACCACCATCTTCGCCATTGCCCGCACCGCCGGCTGGCTGGCTCACTGGCGAGAACAGCTGTCCGACAACCGCATCTTCCGTCCCACCCAGATTTATGCCGGAGAACCCCTGCGCAACTACGTCCCCATCGAGGAACGCTGAGCGCACAGCAGCATCCCGGGGTTCAGCTGCCATCATGGCGGCTAGATGAAAAAAGCCCGCCTGACAGTCATGTCAGGCGGGCTTTTTCGTGGTGCGTCAGGCTTTCACTCCGGGCTGTGGGTGTTGCGGTAACGCTCCCAGAGGAACAGGCCGGCGATCATGGCGATGACCAGCGACTGACCGAGGATGGTCTGCACCGTGGGGTAGAAGCCGACCCAGTCGAACTCGGGCAGGGCGAGGTGCTGGGCGGAGATGTAGCCGGCTTCCTGCAGGGCGGCAATGCCATGACCGGTGAAGATGATGGCCAGGATGAAGAGGATGAAGGCGTTGATGTTGAAGAACAGCCGCAGGGGCAGGCGCAGGCTGGTCTTGAGCAGCACCCAAGCCAGCAACAGCAGGATGGCCACACCGGTGAGCATGCCCCACCAGAGCATTTTTTCCCCTTCACTCGATCCACTTTGCTGGTTGAGAGCTTCGAGGAACAGCACGGTTTCGAAGACTTCACGGTAGACCGCCAAAAAGGCCACGCCGGTGAGGGCCCACAGGGCCTTGCCGTGCAGGGCTCCATGGATCTTTTCCTTGAGAAAACGTTGCCAGCTTCTGGCATGGGTCTTGGAATGCAGCCAGAACCCCACGTAGAGCAGCACGGCGGTGGCCAGCAGGGCGGTGACGCCTTCGGTGACTTCGCGACTGGCGCCACTGATGGCCACTACATACTGGGACACCCACCAGGTTACCCCGCCCAGGGCCAGGGCACTGATCCAGCCAAGGTGCACCCATGGCAGGGCTTCGCGCCGATCTGCCTTGATCAGCAGGGTGATGATGGCGGCCAGCACCAGCAGGGCTTCCAGGCCTTCACGCAGCAGGATGACAATGGCGCTGACAAAGGTCATGGTGGGAGTCAGGGAGGTGGTGGCCAGCAGTTCCTGCCCCCGTATCAGCAGGACATCGACAGCCTGGTAGGCGTCCCGGACTTCCTGCAGGTCGCCGTCGTTTTTCACCAGATTGCGGTAGTTGGACATGGTGCGTTCGACATCACTGACCAGGGCCGTGTCCAGGTTGCGCAGTCCGGCCTCGGCAGTTTCGAAGCCGTCGAGATAGGCAGACACGGCCAGGCGATAGGCCTGTTTGCTGTCACCGGCCAGATAGGCATCGAGGCTTTGCTGCAGGATCTGGCGGGCCTTGCCAAGGGCGGCAGTGCCACCCACCAGCACACCGGGATTGGCACGCAGGTAGGCCAGCATGGCGACCCCGTCCTCACCGGCCTGCAACTGGGCCAGTTCCGGCGTAAGACGGGTAAGGGCATCGAGGTTGCTGACCAGTTCCTTGTGCTTGCCACTCTGGAAGATCTTGTTGCCCGCGGTGACATCTGCGTCAGAGAAGGGCAGGGTGCCAGTATAGAAGGCCAGTGCCCAGCGATCGGCCTCACTGAGTTCGGTATAACCTCGCATGCCGGTATCCGCCACGCCCCGACTGATGGTGTTGTACAGGCCGTAGATGGTGCGCTTGTCCTGGCGGCTGCGATCACTGAAGTCGATGGGTGGCGGATCCATGCTGGCAGCCAGCGGGCCGTCACCGTGGCCGGTGGTTCCGTGGCAACTGGTGCAGTGGGCCTGAAAGAGTTGCTGACCACGGCTCAGGGAAGGGGCCCGGCGGGGCGTGGTAGTGATGCCTGTCAGTTCGATGACCTGTTTTTGCATGGTCTGAGTGAGGGTCTCGACCTTGTTGCCGGCTACCTTGTCGGCAATGAGGGACTGGAGCGTCCGGGCCTGCTTGAGCAGTTCGCGTTGGGGCTCGCCTTCGGGCAGGGTTTCGATGAGGGTAAGCGCCCGTTGGGAGAATTCTACCTGCTCACTGTATTCGCCGGGGTTGGTGATCACGCCCTGCTCGACGGTAGTGGGGTAGTCTACGCCGATGTAGTCGAGAAGATGAAGCAGCTCGGCGGCCGAATTGTCGGATTTTGCGGCCCACAGGGGCGTCGCCAGCAACAGGCTCAGGAACAGGGCAACGGCGGTTCGGTTCAGTTTCATTGGCAGGCAACCAGTTTGAGATGCAATCTAAATGAGAATGATTATAATTTGTAATTCTTGTGCTGGCAAGTATTAGCAGTTTTTAATATTCCGAGGAGGCACGACAGGATGAGGACTCAGAGGCCTACGGCGCGGACGCGGCCGATCCAGGATAGATTCCACCGAGGATCACGGATCGGTGTGCCCCGGTTGCCGAGGGCAGGTTGCCGGCCTTGTGCAACAGGGTCTGGCGTGCCAGCCAGGCAAAAGCCACGGCTTCGACCCAATCGGGATCCAAGCCCACCTGTGCGGTGGATTGCACTTCCATATTTGCAAGTAATTCACCAAGTTGCTGCATCAGGGCGGTGTTATGGACTCCCCCCCCACAGACCAGCAGTTGCGGGTAGTCTGGCGCATGCTGGCGGATGGCCTCGGCGGTGCTGCGGGCAGTGAGCCTCAGCAGAGTTGCCTGCACATCCTCGGCAGGGTAATCCCTGCCCACCAGGTGCGAGTCCAGCCAGTCGAGACTGAATACATCACGACCGGTACTTTTAGGTGGCATCTGGCGGAAAAATGCCTCATCCAGCAGATCTGACAGCAGTTCCGGGATCACCTGACCGCTCGCCGCCCAGTGACCAGCGAGATCACAGGCCTGCTGCCGGTGGCGTTCGATCCAGGCGTCCATCAGGGCATTGCCCGGGCCCGTGTCGAAGCCACTGACCGGCTTGTCCTGATTGGCGGGCAACAGGGTAAGGTTGGCGATACCGCCGATGTTGAGGATCACCCGGTCATCCTGCTCATGCCGGAACATGGCCTGGTGAAAGGCCGGTACCAGGGGAGCCCCCTGTCCGCCTGCCGCCATGTCGCGACGGCGCAAATCGGCCACGGTGGTGATGCCGGTTCGCTCCGCGAGGCGGTTGGGATCACCGATCTGCAAGGTGGTGGGACAGGGGATATCGGGGTAGTGACGCAGGGTCTGGCCGTGGCTGCCGATGGCCTTGATGTCCACTGCGGCGACACCGGTTTTGCTCAGCAGGACCATGACAGCATCGGCGAGCAGTTCACCGAAGCGGGCATCGGCCCGGCTCATGCGGATCAGTTCATCAGTCCCCGGCCGGGTCAGGGCATCGAGTTCGGTTCTAAGATCCGCAGCAATGGGGTGGCTGTGCTGGCCGAGGAGCTTGAGCGGGGGGCAGGAAAAGTCCACCAGGACGGCATCAATGCCATCGAGGCTGGAGCCGGACATCAGGCCGATGTAATAGTCAGACATGCAGATACCTGCAGATTAACAAAGCTGTCCGGGACTACTCGTTCAGGGCGACTTGGGTGGCGGTATACATGGCAAGCTGACGCATCAGCCCTTGGGCTTTCTGGGCAAAGTCCTGTCGGAAGGCTTTTTTGATTGGGGCGGCATCGGGCAGCTTGACGGTCAGCGGGTTGCGGTGCACCCCATTGACGCGAAACTCGTAATGCAGGTGCGGGCCGGTGGCCCGGCCGGAGCTGCCGACAAAGCCGATGACCTGACCCTGGCGGATCCGCGAGCCGGTACGAATGCCTTTTTTGAAGGCGGACATGTGGGCGTAAAGGGTACTGTAGTGGCCACCGTGCTGGAGGATGATCACCCGACCGTAGCCACCCTTGCGGCCGCGGAAGATGACCTTGCCACCACCGGCTGCCTTGATGGGCGTACCACGGCGGGCCGAATAATCTACGCCCTTGTGCATGCGCATGGTATTGAGCACCGGGTGGTGGCGTTTGCCAAAGCGCGAGCTGATGCGACGGAAATCCACCGGGGTACGCAGGAAGGCCTTGCGCATGGAGTGGCCGTCGGGGCTGTAGTAGTCACTGTGGCCACTGGCATCGGTGTAACGCACGGCCTTGAAGGTGTGTCCCTGGGTGGTGAATTCGGCGGCCAGAATCGGACCATCACGAACCTTTTTGCCATCGAGAAACTGTTCTTCGTAAAGCAGGGAGAAACTGTCGCCGCGACGGATGTCGAGGGCAAAATCGATGTCCCAGCCAAAAATGGCCACCAGATCCATGATCAGGCGATCATTCATGCCCGCCAGCTTGCCGGCTTCGAACAGGGATGAGTTAATGGAACCACTGGCATAGGCATGGCGGGTATCTAGGCTGCGTACCTGGGTGGAAGTGGTGTATTGGCCCTCGGGAGTCTTGCGCACCAGCAGGGATTCGAGCCGGCTAAGTTGATATTCCATGGCCAGCAGCTGGCCATTTTCGTCACTTTGAAAACGAAAGATCTGACCGGGGCGCAGATGCTTGAGAATTCGGGTGCGCTTGCCCATGGCCAAGATGTCATGCAACTGCCGGGAGTCGAAACCCTGGCGTTTGAAAATGCGTGCCAGTGAGTCACCGGGACGTACCTTCACCGACGTCCAGCGCGCTTCGTGCTCGTCCGGCCGGGCCGCCTCGCCGGGGTTGGTCTGGGGTATGGCGTCGATGGGAGAGGCCGGGGATTGTGTCTGATCCAGCGCCGGGAAATGCAGGGCAATGGTGAGTTTCCGGGACTCCCTGGCGAGCTCAGGCTGGATCGCATCAACGGGAGCGGTTTGTGCTTGTGGCTGGGTGCTGCGGGTGGCTTCTGCGTCTGCAGAGACAAGGATCAGCAGAGTTCCCACCGCCAGCAAGGCCGCCACTACCAGAGTCGTATGCAGGTGGGTCCAGCCGGCTCGGCGTCGCGAACGGCCTGGGGCATCCAGCAGGTTTTTGTAGTCCTTTGTTAAGAAAGAATTGTAATTCACGGAATTTATTGGTTTTTTATGATTAAAACAAAGATAGCTTCATTTGTGCCGAAGATCAAACCTTAACACAAATCGTGCGGGATTTTGAGTCCCACGATGCGATGGTGATTTGTGGTAACCTACGCCCTTTTTTTACCCAGGGGACAGAAAAATGGTGGCGGTTGCAGAAGCGATGGCATTGATCAAGCGCGGAACAGAAGAAATTCTGCTCGAAGACGAGTTGATCGACAAGCTCAAGACGGGCCGTTCGCTACGCATCAAGGCCGGTTTCGATCCCACCGCGCCGGATCTGCATCTGGGCCATACGGTCCTCATCAACAAGTTGCACCAGTTTCAGCAACTGGGTCATGAGGTACTGTTCCTGATTGGTGACTTCACCGGCATGATCGGCGACCCCACCGGCAAGAGTACCACCCGTCCCCCCCTGACCCGGGATGAGGTGATCGAGAATGCCAGAACCTACGAAAAGCAGATCTTCAAGATCCTCGACCCGGAAAAAACCCTAGTCATGTTCAATTCCAGCTGGATGAACGAAATGTCCTCGGCAGATCTGATCCAGCTGGCTGCGCGGCAAACGGTGGCCCGCATGCTCGAGCGGGATGACTTTTCCAAGCGCTACAAGGCCGGTCAACCGATTGCCATCCACGAGTTTCTCTATCCGCTGATCCAGGGTTACGACTCGGTGGCCATGAAGGCGGACGTGGAGCTGGGGGGGACGGATCAGAAGTTCTACCTGCTGGTGGGACGCGAACTGCAGAAGCAGTATGGCCAGAAACCGCAGACCGTGATCACCGTGCCCATCCTCGAAGGCCTGGACGGGGTGCAGAAAATGTCCAAGTCACTAAACAACTATATTGGTATAAATGATGCCCCGGACGACATGTTCGGCAAGCTGATGTCCATTTCCGACGATTTGATGTGGCGTTACTTCGAATTGCTGAGCTTCCGACCCATGTCGGAAATCGAACAGTTCCGCAAGGACATCGAAGCCGGCAAGAATCCCCGCGACGTGAAATTCCTGCTCTGCGAGGAAATCGTCAGCCGCTTCCATGACGCGCAAGCCGCAACCCGTGCCCGGGAAAATTTCATTACCCGCTTCCAGAAGGGCGCCATGCCCGATGACATGCCGGAAGTGACGCTGTCCGCCAGTGAAGGCGCGCTGGCCATCGCCAACCTGCTCAAGGATGCCGGCCTCACCCAGAGTACCTCCGAGTCCCTGCGCATGATCAAGCAGGGTGCGGTGAAAATCGAGGGAGAAAAGCTCACGGACAGCAAGCTGACCATTCCAGCGGGTACCAGCCATGTCTTCCAGGTTGGCAAGCGGCGTTTTGCCCGTGTCACTGTGGAATGAATCCAGGCCGCCTTGACCCTGTGCCTGAGCACCACCCCATGCTTGTGACATTGTTGTAACATTTTGCAGGCTGTTGAAAAACGCCGTTATTCGACAGCCTGTGTGCGGTGCAGGGAAGCACCGCCATTTTCAATGACCACAAGTCATTGAAAATGTGAGGGAACGGCTTTTTCAACATCCTGTTAGCCTGCCCGGCCACGCCTGACCGGGCGAGATTATTTTCCCCTGGGTGTAAAGTCCCAATCAAAATTGCCGTTATCCTCTATTGGAACAGGGAGAATTGTTGCAATCTGGAGGGGAAACGCAGCCAAAAAAGATAGGGCTAGCCTGTTTAGGGCTTTTCAACTAGTATCTTTATTGTTGTTTTCGACAAAAATATTCCCAATCCATGATGACAACAAGAAACGACAATGAAAAAGAAATTTATCTTACTGGTCGAGGATAATCCTGACGACGAGGCGCTGGCTCTTCGGGCGCTGAAAAAAAGCAATCTGGCCAACGAAATAGCGGTTGCCCGGGATGGTGTGGAAGCACTGGATTATATTTTCTGTGAGGGGCGTTACGCAGAACGTGATTTTCATGATCAGCCGGTTGTGATCCTGCTGGATCTGAAACTGCCAAAAATCGATGGTCTCGAGGTGCTGAAGAAAATCAAGGGAGATGAACGAACCCGAAGGATCCCCGTGGTGATCATGACATCCTCGTCTGAAGAACAGGATATCGTCAACAGTTACGATTTTGGTGCAAACAGTTACATTCGCAAGCCGGTTGATTTCAATCAGTTTACCGAGGCAGTTGCGCAACTGGGACTGTACTGGCTAGTTTTGAATGAGGTTCCTGATGAGTAATGAGGTTCCTGATGAGTAATGGTGAAGCCGGTAACATCAGCCTGCGGCTGTTGCTTGTAGAAGACAACCCCGATGATGAAGCCCTGGTATTGCGGGCCATCCGCAAGGGCGGCTTCAATGTCGAGCATACCCGGGTCGATAACCGGGAAGATTTGCTCGAAGCGCTAAAGTCAGACGACTGGCAGATTGTTCTGTCTGACTACCAGATGCCCGAATTCAACGGCCTGGCGGCACTCAATGTGGTCAAGAGCCGCAACAAGGATTTGCCCTTTATCATTGTTTCCGGCACCATAGGTGAAGAAGTCGCAGTAGAAGCCATGCGTAATGGCGCCCAGGATTACCTGATGAAGGACAATCTTACCCGCTTGGTTCCCGCCATTCGCCGTGAACTCAGTGATGCCGATGAACGCAATGCACTCAGACAGGCCAGGGAAACCCTGCGCTACCAGGCCCTGTATGATGAGGTCACCAGCCTGCCCAATCGCTGGCTGTTGCGGGATCGCATTGGCCAGGCACTGGCCTTTGCTCGCAACAAGGAAAACAATGTTGCCGTGCTGTTTCTGGATCTCGACCGCTTCAAGAACATCAATGACACCTTGGGACACAACGTCGGTGACATGCTGCTCAAATCGGTGGCCTGCCGGCTCAAGGAAAGCCTGTTCGAGCGGGACACCCTGGCCCGCCTCGGTGGCGATGACTACATCATTCTGCTCACCGACCTGCCCGACAAGAAAGTTGCAGAAAAAGTCGCCAAGCGGCTGCTCGACTCCTTCAAGCGGCCGTTTATCATTCATGAAAAGGAAATCTACGTGGACTGCAGTATCGGCATTGCCCATTACCCGGAAAACGGGGATGATGTCGATGTCCTGATCAAGCATGCCGAATCGGCCATGTACTATGCAAAGGAACAGGGCCGTAACAACATCCAGCTTTCCTCGGAAGAGATCCAGACGGCCACCGCACAGCGGTTCGAGATCGAGAACGATCTGCGCGTGGCAATCAAAGCCTCGCAGTTGCGGGTCTTTTACCAGCCCCAGTTCAGTCTGCCCGATGGCAAGATTACCGGTATCGAAGCCCTGGTGCGCTGGCAACATCCCAGCCACGGCCTGATCCCTCCCGACAAGTTCATACCGGTTGCCGAAGAAACCGGCCTGATCATTCCTCTGGGGGAATGGGTCTTGCGCAATGCCATTGCCGACATGCAGAAGATGCGAGAGCTGGGTTGCCAGCCCGGGCGCATTGCCATCAACCTGTCTGCACGCCAGCTGTATCATGTTGATACCCCGGGCATGCTCGAATCGGTCCTCAAGGATGCCGGTATCGGCACCGATGTTCTAGAAATCGAAATTACCGAAAGCGGCATCATGCAGAATCCGGAACGGGCCGAAGCCAACCTCAAGCAAATGAAGGAAATGGGTGTCAGTATTTCCATCGATGATTTTGGTACCGGTTATTCTTCACTGGCCTATCTCAAGCGTTTCCCCATCGATACCCTGAAGATCGACAAGTCCTTCGTTCGCGATATTACCTTCGACAAGGGCGATGCAACGCTCGTCCAGACCGTGATAGCCATGGCCGAGGCCCTGCAGCTACGTGTGATAGCCGAAGGGATCGAAACCCAGGAACAACACGATTATCTTGCCAGATTCGGATGTGACGAAGGCCAGGGTTACATGTATGCCCGCCCCATGCCCTGTGACGACCTGATCGGTTTTTTCCGTGACAAGGAATGTGCCTGAGCCTGTCTCGTAGCCTGATTTTTCCTCCCTTGATCCTTCTTTGCTTTTTCCTTACAACAGCCAGAGCTATAGTCAAATCTGGTGTATGACGTGATCAGGCGGCATCCCTGTTGGTTTCGGTTTTGTCGTCGTTTACCTCGATTCCGTCTCTGAGTTTCACTCCATCGATAACCTTGGCCAAGCGGTTGAATCCACGGATCCGGCGCCACGGCGCTCATGCCCACCTTGTAAATCATGGCCAGCCTCGTGTTCCGGCTCACACAGCCCTTGGTTCGGTCTGTTCGGTGCCGAATCGTGGCAACGTTCGACTCGAACGGGTTCGTTGTCC
>JAJRYG010000060.1 GCA_024275915.1 Gammaproteobacteria bacterium | reverse complement strand
GCAACCAGCACCAGGGGCTGTTTGGCAGCCTCTCGGGGCACGGCTGGGAGTGGATCAACCTGATGTTCCTGTTCGGTGGCATCATTCTTGTTTACATGAAGGTCATCAACTGGCGTATTCCAGCCAGCATGCTCGGCATGCTGTTCCTTGTTTCCCTGGTCTTCACCATGGTGGATCCCGACACCCATGCCGGCCCGATGTTTCATCTGTTTGGCGGCGCCGCCATGCTTGGGGCCTTTTTCATCGCGACCGATCCGGTCACTGCCGCCACCACAATCCGAGGGCAGATCATCTATGGTGCCGGCATTGGCCTGCTGACCTACATCATTCGCAGCTGGGGTGGTTATCCTGATGGTATCGCCTTTGCTGTGCTGCTGATGAACATGGCGGTACCAACTATCGACTACTACACCCAGCCACGGGTGTTCGGCGAAGGAAGCGATTGATGAAACTGCTGCGCAACATGTTCATCAGTTCCCTGGTGCTGGCCCTGTTTGCCATCATCGGCACCGGCATGGTTGCCCTGACCTATGATCAGACCAAGGATCGCATCAAGGCCAACCACCGGGCCCTGCTGCTCAAGAGCCTGCATCTGCTGATCAAGCCGGCCGAGCACGACAATGATCTGTTCAATGATGTGATCGAAGTCACCGACAAGAATCTGCTCGGCTCGGCCAAGCCGGTTCGCATCTACCGCGCGCGCCGGGACGGCAAACCGGTGGCCGCCATCATCAATGCCATCGCCCCCGACGGTTACAGCGGCAAGATCGACATGCTGGTGGCTATCCGCTACGACGGCACGCTGGCCGGGGTACGGGTGATTCGTCACAAGGAAACTCCTGGGCTGGGCGATGCCATCGATACCAGCCATTCGGACTGGATCTACAGTTTCAATGGCCGTTCCCTTGGAAACCCCGACAAGAAAGGCTGGGCAGTGAAACGTGACGGCGGCATTTTTGATCAGTTCACCGGCGCCACCATCTCGCCACGTGCGGTGGTCAAGGCCGTATACAAGGCCCTGCTATACTACGAGAAACACCGCGACGAAATTTACGACACAGCTTCGCTCAAGCCCGAGGAAGACAGCAATGAGTAACGATTACAAAGACATCATCAACGAGGGCATGTGGAAGAACAATGCCGCCCTGGTGCAGATCCTCGGCCTCTGCCCCCTGCTCGCCGTGTCCAACACCATGGTCAACGCCCTGGGGCTGGGACTGGCCACCACCATGACCCTGGTACTGTCCAATGGCAGTGTCTCCCTGATCCGCCAGTGGGTGCGTCCGGAAGTCCGCATCCCGGTGTTCGTGCTGATCATCGCCTCCATCGTCACCGTTATCGAGCTGGCCATGAATGCCTGGTTGCACGAACTGTATCTGATCCTCGGCATCTTCATACCCTTGATCGTTACCAACTGCACGATTCTGGCACGTGCCGAATCCTTTGCCTCCAAGAACAGCCTGCTGCCTTCGGTAACCGACGGCCTGTTCATGGGCCTGGGCTTCACTGCCGTGCTGCTGGTACTGGGCACCCTGCGCGAGGCCATCGGCTTCGGCACCCTCATGAGCCAGGCCGAGCTGCTGTTTGGCCAGGGCGCCGAAGTGCTCACCGTCACCCTGTGGGAAGACTACCGTGGCTTCCTGCTTGCCGTGCTGCCCCCCGGTGCCTTCCTTGGCCTTGGCTTCATCATTGCCCTGAAGAACGTCATCGATGCACGTCGGCAGAAGAAAACCCGCCAGCAGGTGGTGGTGGCCCAGCCGGAGGCCGGTTGAGCAATGGCTCAATCTGAAAGGTCGGATTCTGCCGGCAACAGCCTGTTGTTCAGCGGCAAGTTTGCACCAGCGACAACCTTTCCCCGGTCCATCTCCCGGCTTTCACCGCAATAAAAAGCAAACCGAATGCATCTCATGTCACTCGGCACTCGTCCCTGAAAAAAAATATGAATAAAGAAATCCGCCGCGAAATCTTCGAACGCCTGAAGAAACAGAACCCCAGACCCACCACCGAACTGAACTACCGAACACCGTTCGAACTGCTCATCGCGGTGATCCTCTCGGCCCAGGCCACCGACAAGGGGGTCAACAAGGCCACGGAAAAACTGTTTGCCGTGGCCAATACCCCCGAGTCCATCCTCGCTCTGGGCGAGAAGGGCTTGAAGAACTACATCAAGACCATCGGCCTGTTCAACAACAAGGCAAAAAACATCATCCAGACCTGCCGCATTCTCATCGAAAAACATGGCAGCCAGGTTCCCGAAGATCGCCAGGCCCTGGAAGCCCTGCCCGGTGTCGGCCGCAAGACCGCCAATGTGATCCTCAACACCGCCTTCGGCCACCCCACCATCGCCGTGGATACCCACATATTCCGCGTGGCCAACCGCACCCGCATCGCCCCCGGCAAGACTGTGCTGGAAGTGGAAAAAAAGCTCATGCGCTTCGTGCCGGAACAATACCGGCAGGATGCCCACCACTGGCTGATCCTGCACGGACGCTATACCTGCATAGCCCGAAAACCCCGCTGCGGTTCCTGCATCATCGAAGATCTGTGCGAATACAAGGACAAGAACCTCGACTGACCGGCAGCCGAACAATGGTATTTTTGCCTCGTTAGAAAAATTTGTGGATGGAGATGGTTGTGTTTCTGCTTCAAGTTATTGATATTGTGATAATTATAATGGCGCAATGTGACCTGTTTTCTTAACAGGATATTGAAAAAGCCCTTCCCTGGCCTTTTTCAACCCGGCTGGAAGCAATGGGTATCCGCTTGTGCGTTTCTGGAAGCACGAAATACCAGGCAAACCTCACCGTGTGCTTGAACAAAGACAGTCTGCCCTCATTGCCCCCCTCATCCCAGCCCTCTCCCGGAGGGAGAGGGCATTGGCACGGTGGCCGCCCTCAAATTCTTCTGAAGAGCCGTATTTTTCAACCACCTGCCCGCAGGGCTTGTACCTTTTGGCCTCTGCCTTTAACCTAGCCGCATGTTTTCTCAAGACCGCAACCAGCTCAGGCAGATGTTTTTTCATGCTTGGCAAAAACACCGTGACGGTAAAGCGACCGAGCCGCTGGAAACCCTGATCAACCAGATCATCCTCATGCATCCCGAATACCATGGCCTGCTGGATAATCCCGAGGCCAACCTAGACAGGGATTATCTGCCGGAGGAGGGAGAAACCAACCCTTTTTTGCACATGTCCATGCACATCGCCATTCACGAACAGCGTGGCACCGGGCGCCCTGCCGGCATAGAACAGTTTTACCAGGCACTGAGCAGGAAACTGGCGGATCCCCACGAGGCCGAGCACCAGATGATGGAATGTCTGGCGGAAATGATCTGGCAAAGCCAGCGCAACAACAGCCTGCCCGATGAGCAGGCCTACCTCGACTGCCTGAGCAAAAAAACAGATTCCTGAATTGAGCCGGCCTGCCGACACCCAGACTGCCCTGCTTGTCGAGCTGCTCGCCGCCATCGCCGATGGGGACAAGAATGCCTTTGCCCGCCTCTATCGCCTGACCAGCCCGAAACTGTTTGCCATTGCGCTGCGTATATTAAAACAGGAGACCCGTGCCCAGGAGTGCCTGCAGGAAAGTTACCTGAGCGTCTGGCGTCAGGCTGCCATCTACCAGCCTGGCAAGGCGTCACCCATGACCTGGCTGGTGACCATTACCCGCAATCGGGCTATCGACCTGCTGCGCAAGCAACGCACGCAGCCGGTCACGGAAGAAGCCGAAATCGAAACATTTTGCAGTCCGGGCAATCCGGTTTCCATCACGGATCAGATGGCCATGCAAAAATGCCTCGATGAGCTGAAACAAGAGCAACAGGACTGCATCCGACTGGCCTATTTTGAGGGCCTGACCCATCCGGAGCTGGCACAACGGCTTGCACTGCCCATGGGCACCATCAAGACCTGGATACGCCGGGGCTTGCAACAAATACGACAATGTCTGGAATCATGAATTATAAGGACCCGAAATTACAGGAGCAACTTGCCGCAGAGTATGTACTGGGCAACCTGCACGGCCAGGCAAGACGCCGGTTTGAGCACCTGTTGCAGGCCGACCCTCACCTGCAAGCGGTGGTGGCAAGCTGGTCGCAACGCCTGGATGTACTCAATGACCAGCTCCCCCCAGTCACCCCACCGGCCCGTGTCTGGTCGGAAATTGAGCAGAAAATCCCGCAAAACAACGATAACCCCTGGCGCAACGTGGTTTTCTGGCGTCGCTTTGGCGCCATCGCGGCGTCCATCGCCCTGCTGGCCATCCTGATCGGTGGTTTTTACCTGGAAAAGCCGGATACGCCCCAGCATGTGGTATTTGTGACCAATAACAAGGCCCAGCCTGTCTGGGTCGTCAAGGCACAGGCAAAGCAACGAAAATTCCGCATCAAGACCCTGGTGCCAACCCGCATGCCGGCCAACAAGGTCTGTGTGCTCTGGCTGATCTGGGATGATGGCAAAACCCGCCCCATTGGCGTGCTGTCGGACAATGTGGGGGAAACCAGCCTGCCGTTCCCACCTGGCATCAGGAACACGCCGGAAAATGCCCAGCTGGCTGTCACTGTGGAACAGGCCGACAGCCCCCTGAGCCAACCATCGGGTGAAGTGATCTTCAAAGGCCCCTGGGTGAGGCTCTGAAAGACAATCCTGGCGCAAAAACCGGCGTCACGCCACCGGCCCGGGTACCGGGGCATGTACATACGCCCCGTTATGCGGCACAAGCGCCCTCGCCAGGCCCTTTTCAACCCACAAACACCTTTTCATGTTTCCTGACATTTTCAATGACTTGCTGTCATCGAAAACGACAAGGCATCCCGGCACGACCTGGCGGCCGTACAAGGCCCTGTTTTTTTCAACATTTGGCTAAAAATTTGATAAATTCGTGAATCTATCTCAAAATCATGCGCGTATAACAGAATATACGAATGAAACCACAAGCAGTAAAAACAGATAACTCAACCACAAGATGACAGTTAAGGAGATAATCCGATGAAAAACAAAACACACCTGAGCCTCGCCATTGGTACCGCCGTTGCCGCCAGCATGGCACTGAGCAATGTGGCCAGCGCGGCCAGCAACCCTTTTTCCATGTCAGACATGGCAAGTGGTTATGCCCAGGTTGCAGAAAGCGGCATGAAAGACGGCAAATGCGGTAGTGGCATGCAGGGCGGCAAGAACATGAAGGATGGCAAATGCGGCAGTGGCATGATGAAGAAAGGCGAAAGCATGAAGGATGGCAAATGTGGCAGCGGCATGCAGGGTGGCAAGAGCATGAGTAACAACAAGGGCATGAAGGATGGCAAGTGCGGCAGCGGCATGCAGGGCACGAAGATGAAAGAAGGAAAATGCGGCGGCAACATGAAACAAGGCAAAAACATGAGCGGCAAGGGCATGAAGGATGGCAAGTGTGGTAGTGGCAAATGCGGTAGCATGAAGTAAACTAGGCAAGAATCGGTGACCATGAAAAACACGGAGATCCATGGTGCCGGGCTCGGTCTGCGGCGGACCCTGATGGGTCCGCTTACCGAGCAACCAGCCACCCAGGTTGGTTTTTACGAAGTCGCCCCGGAAAACTGGATAGGTGTCGGCGGCGCACGCGGCCGGGAATTTCACCGCTTCACAGAGCGATACCGCATGATTGCCCACGGCCTGTCCCTGTCGATTGGCAGCCCGTCCCCACTCGATGAGGCTTTTTTACACCGGCTCAAACGCTTTATCCGGCAACACGACATTCACATCTATTCCGAACACCTGAGCTACTGCAGCGACGGTGGTCATCTCTATGATCTTCTGCCCATCCCCTTTACCGAAGAAGCCGTACACTATGTTGCCCGACGCATCCATCAGGTTCAGGATATTCTCGAACAGCCCGTTGCCATGGAGAATGTTTCCTATTATGCTGCGGCTGCACAGGACATGAATGAACTGGAGTTTGTCAATGCGGTTCTCGATGAGGCCGATTGCCAGATGCTGCTCGATGTCAACAACATTTATGTCAACAGCATCAATCACAACTACGATGCCAAAGCTTTCCTGACCGCCCTGCCGGCTGAACGCATTTCCTACATACACATAGCCGGCCACCACCACGAAGACGAAGATCTCGTAATCGACACCCATGGTGCCGATGTCACCGAAGATGTCTGGTCCCTGCTGGCTCTGGCCTATGAACAGTACGGTGTCCTGCCGACCCTGCTGGAACGGGACTTCAACATTCCGCCGCTCGGCGAATTACTCATCGAGGTCGATCGGATCCTCGACATGCAGTCCCACCATGTGGAACGTGAACTGCAGCAAGGCGAAAATGGCTGACATTCCGGTCTTTCAGCAACGGCAATATGCCTTTACCGCATCAATCCGGGATCCTGAACATGCTGCATCACCGGCAGGTATCGAAACCCGGCGCATGAAACTCTACCAGCAGCTGTTTTATAACAATGTCGAATCATTCATGGCCAATGCCTTTCCAGTACTGCGTTCCATCATGGATGAAGACGCCTGGCAGCGGCTGATACGGGATTATTTTTCCAGTCACCGGGCCAGCACCCCGCTGTTCCCGGAAATGCCCCATGAATTCGTCCAGTACCTCAGCGAGGAAAGGCAGCCGCAGGCCCATGATTTTCCCTTCCTAGCCGAACTGTCCCATTACGAATGGGTGGAAACGGCTCTGGAACTGTCCGAACTCGAGATCGATGATAGTGGAGCACAGCCAGATCTGGATCTGCTGACGCATATACCGGTCATCTCCCCCCTTGCCTGGCTGTTGCAGTATCACTACCCGGTGCACCGGATCGGCCCTGATTATCTGCCGAAAGCTGCAACTGGCGACGATACCTTTATTATCGTTTACCGCAGCCGGGATGATGAAGTGAAGTTTAGCGAACTCAACGCAACCACGGCAATCCTGCTGCAGCGCGTTGCAGACAACAAATCACGCACCGGCATGCAGCTTGTTGAAGACATGGCCCGTGAAATGGCCCACCCCGATCCCCGCCTGGTTATCCAGGCAGGCACACAAATCCTTGCAGATATGCAACAACGACAGATCATTGCCGGTGCTCGTCCGCAGGACAAGGACAATCAACAACAAATCAACTGACAGGTATTGCTCATGGAGTTACTCTTACGCTTACAGGCGCTTCTGGACAAGACCCGTGCTGTGGATTTTCTTGCGCCGCTGGCCCTGCGGCTCTATCTGCTACCCGTGTTCTGGATGGCAGGGACACAAAAAATGGCAAATTTCTCCAGTACGGCACAATGGTTCGGCAATCAGGACTGGGGGCTGGGCCTGCCCTTTCCGACCCTGATGGCCTTTCTGGCTACCTCCACCGAAGTCCTTGGTGCCATCGCCCTGCTGTTCGGTATCGGGGTACGATTGATGGCCATTCCATTGATGTTTACCATGATCATGGCGATGGCAACGGTTCACTGGCAACATGGCTGGCTCGCCATCGCCGAAGGCACTGGTCCGTTTGCCACCGAGCGTACCATTGGCGCCATCGAACGGCTGGACCGGGCCAGGGAAATCCTGCAACAGTACGGCAACTATGACTGGCTTACGGCAAACGGACAGTTTGTCATCCTCAACAATGGCGTCGAATTTGCTGTCACCTATCTTGTCATGCTGCTGGCCCTGTTCTTCATGGGCGCTGGCAGATACGTCAGTGTGGATTACTGGCTCGACAGAAGACTCAAATCGTTGTCTTGAAAAATCCCGAAATGTCGTCGTTACTTTCCAGCAAGTCATCCAAGGGCGCCGGCATGGCAATGCCATACCCTTGTATGTAGTCCACCCCCAACTCTTTCAATGACTCGATGATTTCGTTGGATTCGACAAATTCGGCAATGGTTTTGACCCCAATGGCATTGCCAATCTCCTGTATCGACTTGACCATGGCATAGTCGGTTTTATCGACACAGATGTTGCGGATGAAACTTCCGTCAATCTTGAGAAAATCGATGGGCAGGCGTTTGAGGTAGGAAAATGAACTCAGGCCACTGCCAAAATCATCCAGCGCAAACTTGCAGCCCATGTCTCTCAGGCCATTGATAAAATACTGAACCTGATCGATATTACTGATCGCAGCTGTTTCTGTAATTTCAAAACACAGGCTGTCGGGGCGAATTCCGGTACTGCGAATATAACTTTCCAGATAGACGAGAAAATCATCATCCGACAGAGACTGGCCAGAAAGATTGATTGAACACAACACCGAATCATAGCTGGAGTCTTCCAGCATGTTCTTAAGTTTGGCAAAAGTATGGCGGATCACCCAGCGGTCGATATCGACCATGAGATGATAACGTTCGGCGGCGGGAATGAAGTTGTGTGGTGTAGTGATATGACCATCCTTGTCCAGCATGCGTATAAGCACTTCAAAATGCAGCACATTGCTGATCTCCAGACTGGTATCCCGTACCGGCTGATAGAAAATCCGGAAGTCGTCCCTTTCAAGAGCCATCTGAATCCTGCGCATCCAGCGCATGTTGCCATGATGCCTGGCCAGCTCGATATCGTCCTTTTCATAGACATGAACACGGTTGCGACCCTTGTCCTTGGCCACATAACAGGCCGAATCTGCCGAACGCAGGATATCGGTCAGTTCACCACTGTCTTCATCGAGGGGCACCAGACCAATACTGACACCCACCTGATGGACATGGTCTTCCCAGCCAAGTCGATATTCCAGCACCGTTCGGCGCATCGATTCTGCGATTTCCTTTGCCCTGTCCAGCGGACAGTTTTGTAACAGTACACCAAATTCATCACCACCCAGCCTTGCCAGGGTATCGGTCTCACGGATACAGCTTTCCAGTCGGGAGGTCAGATCCTTGAGCAGGGTATCGCCTGCGGCATGACCACTGGTGTCATTGACGACCTTGAATTCATCGAGATCCAGATAACACATGGCGTGCTGCTGGTGGTTTTTACGGTGGATGGAATCAAGCACTGCAGACAGGCGGTGTTCAAATTCCTGTCTGTTAATGAGCCCGGTCAGGGCATCATGGGTCGCCTGGTGGGACATCTGTTTTGCCATGGAATGCAATACGGTCACATCGTGGAATACCAGCACCGTGCCAATGATCCGATCATCGGCATTGCGTATGGGCGAGATGGTCACTTCAATCGAATATTCTTTCGTAGAACGGGTACCGCGCAGAATTATCTCACCATTGATGCTTATTTTCCGTTCATGAACCAGGCAGTTGGATACGGGATCGGTGATCACTTCTCCCGTACTCTGATCATGCAGACGAATAATCTCATTCAGATATTTGCCCACTGCCTCCTGCTTGTTCCAGCCAGACAGTTCCTCGGTAACCGGGTTGACATAATTTATCCGGCCATCAAAATCCGTGGTTACGACCCCGTCACCAATACTTTCCAGGGTAACCAGTGCTCTTTCTTTTTCCTCACTCAAGGCCGATGCGGACGCAAGTCGCTCGGACAGGTCATGTATCACAACGACACGAAGGTTCAGCTTGCCAAACGGAATTTCCTTACCGTGTTGCTCGACAGAAATGCAATGTCCATCACGGTGCTGTATATTGATCCGATGGATCTGCTCATCGGGATTCGCCAGTCTGCTACGTACATCTGGCTTTGATTCCTCCGCCACATGGCTAAGAATATGGGTGCCAATAATTTCCGTTACCTTGTAACCCAGCAGGTTTGCCATACGTTCGTTGGCATCGACGATGACTCCCTTGTCGTGAATAAGAATGCCTTCATTGCTGGCATCAGACAAACGCCGGAAGCGTTCCTCGGCATACCGCCGTTCTACATTTTCCCGCTGCAGCGCCTGGTTCAGTTTCAGGATCTTCCGGGTCGTGTTCTGCAATTTCGAAACCAGTGTCCTGTTATTTCGTACATTTTCGAGACTTTGATAGGCCAGTCGATGCAGATAATGACTGGTCGTCGAGATCAAAAGGGCAAACAGAACAACAAGCACACCAATGGCAATATTTGTTTCTCCCGGCTGGAGCAGAAAATACAGACTGGGCGGGATCAGGGCAGACAGGGAAAAGGCGATACCTGCATGTTTAATGTGCACATTGGTGACAATCGCGGCAGCAGACAGACCACCAATGACGATAATGACAAAAGCCTGACTTTGCGGGTCGTCAGGCATCAGCAGTGCAGCACCAAGTCCCCAGACTATTCCGGCGAGAAAGATTAAACCAAGATAGGTATTTTTCCAGAACTGGAGGTTTTTCGGTGTCGGCTGGCGTGCAGAACGGCGGTAGCGGTAAACCAGCAGGGGACGCAGCGAATACACCGCGAGCAAACTGCCAAACCAGTAATAATAGCCTGCCGCTAGGGAAGGATGGTACAAAACATAAGCGAGCAGCACCACACAGAAAATGGCCCCGACAAAGGGAACAAGGAACTGCCGATAACTCAAATCAACCAGTTCAGCTTCAAGGAGGCGGCCTGACTCAGGTTGTCTTTTTTCGACCTTCGTCGAGTGTTTGAACTGCTCAGTATCGGAATGCGTCTCGGTGTTCGATTCCATTATCCAACCGACGTTAGAATGACTCCAGATCCAAGTATAGACCCCGAACCACTACATTGCCCCTTTACAATTAAGGAATCGGATTCTTTTTGCCTCCTGTGCCCCGGCCCGACAATGCAGCGAGCGGGACATCCCGACACGGCCCTGTCACTTCAGCTGTTTTTTGGCCCGAATACGCAGGCGCAGGGCATTGAGCTTGATGAAACCTTCCGCATCCTGCTGGTTATATGCACCTTCATCATCTTCGAACGTGGCGATATTGGCATCGAACAGGCTGTCTTTTTCTGATTTGCGCCCAACTACCATGACATTGCCCCGGTACAGCTTGAGACGCACCGAACCGTTCACGGAAACCTGGGACTGGTCGATCAGGGTTTGCAGCATTTCCCGTTCCGGCGACCACCAGTAACCGTTGTAGACCAGGCTGGCATAGCGGGGCATGAGTTCATCCTTCAGATGCGCCGCTTCGCGGTCCAGGGTCAGGGATTCCATGGCCCGGTGGGCCTTGAGCAGGATGGTGCCCGCCGGGGTTTCATAACAACCCCGCGATTTCATGCCCACATAGCGGTTTTCGACGATATCATCACGACCGATGCCGTTGTCACCACCGATTTTGTTCAACGCCAGCATCACCTCGGCCGGGCTCATTTCCCTGCCATCCAGGGCCACCACGTCGCCCTTTTCAAAGCTCAGTTCGATATAGGTGGGCGTGTCTGGGGCGTTTTCCGGTGAAACAGTCCAGCGCCACATATCCTCTTCGGGTTCGGCCCAGGGGTCTTCGAGGATACCGCCTTCGTAGGAGATGTGCAGCAGATTGGCGTCCATGGAATAGGGAGATTTCTTGCCCCGTTTCTGCTCGATGGGAATGCCGTGGGTCTCGGCATAGGCCATGAGTTTTTCACGGGAATTCAGATCCCATTCGCGCCACGGGGCGATCACTTTCACATCGGGCATCAGTGCATAGGCACCCAGCTCGAAACGCACCTGATCGTTGCCCTTGCCGGTGGCTCCGTGGGAAATGGCATCGGCACCGGTTTCGGCAGCAATTTCCACCAGTCGCCGGGCGATCAGGGGACGGGCAATGGAAGTGCCCAGCAGATATTCCCCCTCGTAGATGGCATTGGCACGCAGCATGGGGAAGACATAGTCGCGGGCAAATTCCTCACGCAGGTCCTCGATGTAGATTTCTTTCACGCCCATGGCTTCGGCCTTGGCACGAGCCGGCTCGACCTCTTCACCCTGACCAATATCGGCGGTAAATGTCACCACTTCACAGCCATAGGTGTCCTCAAGCCATTTGAGAATAATGGAAGTATCCAGTCCACCCGAATAGGCAAGAACCACTTTTTTGAATTCGCTCATGAAAATCCCCAACATTGTCTGTGGCGAAACAGGCGTTTCGCCGTGATATTTCAGGGCTGGGATTATACCGGGAAATGGCTGCGGGTGTTGAGGTGTTGAGGTGTTGAGCCAAAACGGCCGTTTTTGCCTGTCTGTCCCAAACCGGGGTGCCATTTTCATCAAGCACGAGGAAGGTGCCGAGCCCGGCAGTATCCGCCTGAACTTCTGCCTTGGGCCAGACAACCGCGCCGCGTCGCCATGCGACCTTTGCTCCGGCCAGCGATATCATCCGCCAACAGGAAACGGATCAGGCCGTCGATACCGGCAACGGGGTGGGAAGCGAAACGGCTATCATCGACCCACAGGATCTGCACAATTTTGTGCCCCTCATTCGTGGCGGCATCTTCTGCATGAAAACCTTCGCCAGGGACACATCTTTTCCCGGCATAGACGATGTTCTTCATGGCATGACTTGGGCATGCGGCTCAGCCGCGAGCACGCTTGCCGGGAGCCGTTACCCGGCTTTGTCCGGACAAATGCCACTATCAGCTTCTTCCTGTTGCTTCATTTGAAAACAGTCACTTCCACTCTGCGATTCAGATCCCGGCCCTTCCGGGTGCGGTTGCTGAATTTGGC
Source organism: Gammaproteobacteria bacterium (assembly GCA_024275915.1). Classification (GTDB taxonomy): domain Bacteria; phylum Pseudomonadota; class Gammaproteobacteria; order UBA6429; family Thiohalophilaceae; genus JAJRYG01. Next base: position 7,618 of record JAJRYG010000060.1, on the reverse strand, counting down.
ATTCTTTTCCGAATGGGCATGGGTTTCGAGCATGGCGGCGGGGAGGCCTTTTTTGCGCAGATAGCGCTTGACCGCATCGGCCCGCTTGCGGGCCACCTTGATATTGATCCGGCTAAACCCCTTGCTGTCCGTATACCCGTCGATTCTTATCTTCTCGATATCCGGGTCGACCTTGACATATTCGGCGATCCTGTCCAGTCGCTGCCGGGCCGAGGCATCCAGCGCGACCTTGTTGAAACCATACTGGAAGACACTGAAGCGGATATCTTCATAGGTGTAAGTGAACAGGTTGCGTTCACATTCCACGAATTCCCGCCAGGCATCACGGAAATTCACCGACGAAATGCGCACCTTGATGTCATCATCGCCATCGATCCAGTCGTTATAGCGCAACACCGGTATCATGCCTTCTTCCAGCTCGACGATCAGTCGCCGGGCCCAACCATTGTTCAGATAAAAAGGCGTGATACTGTCCAGTACCGGAATACTGCCCAGTTGCCGGGGATGGGCAAAATGATTCCATGGTGGAGGCTCAGTGTAGAGCATGGCATGAGAAGGCCGCTTGGGCGCCAGCAAGACACTGATGGTGAATGACAGCTCCTGCCTGGGTTTGCGGCTGAGCACCGCGGTACCGTAATCGGGAATTTCATGGCGCAGGTAGCAATACAGGGGATGCGAGTCAGCCGACCAGCGTGACTGTTCGAGGTTTGCCCCGTAGATCTGGTAATTGGCCTGTGCCGGCAACGCCAGCAGCCCTGTCAGGACATAGAAAAAGTAATGTGATTTCCACTTCATGCCTGGAAAAATGCAATATTTATTCCAGTTTTGCCAATCAGTGAGAAACAGGCCCTCGCTGACTTGCGAGGACCCGGCAATGGCCGCTTATTTCTTCTTGCGTTTTTCCGCCCGGCGCAGGCGCGAGGCCAGGCGCCGAGCCAGATCGCCAAACAGCTCGGTCTGGGTGGGATGGGGGTGAATGGCATTGCCCACCTGCTCCAGGGTCATCTCACCGGAGACCATCATGACGCCCTCACCGATGAGGGTATCGGCGTGATCGGCCAGAAAATGCACCCCAACCACCTTGTGGCTGGCCTTGTCGGCGACGATCTTGATGAGACCCAGGGTCTCGCCGGTGATCATGGCCTTGGCATCGATGCTCATGGGCACCTTGATCTCGGCCGCATCGATACCCTGCTCCTTGGCCTGGGCCAGGGACAGACCGACGAAGGCGGCTTCGGGTCGGGTGAAAATTACACCCGAATCCTTGCTCTGATCGTAGACCATGTCTTCGCCACAGATGGTCTTGGCAGCCACCCGGCCCTGCTGGCCGGCAGTATGGGCCAGCATCAAACCACCGATGACGTCTCCGACGGCAAAGATGTGCGGCACCGAGGTGCGGCAACGATTGTCCGCCTTGATGACACCATTTTCCGTCGCCACCCCGGCCTTGTCCAGGGCCAGGGGTTCGAGCACCGGACGCTTGCCGGTGGCCATGATCACGTAGTCACAGCTGTAGGTGTGATCCTTGCCGTCACTGCCCGTGTAGACCATTTTCATGGCCCCGGGCTTGCCCTTGATGTCCTTGAGGCGGGCCGAGGTTTCGATGCTCAGGCGCGGATCACCGTTGAGCACGGCCGTCAGCTGTTTGGCCACTTCGTCTTCCACTTCGGCGAGGATGCGTTCCTGGCCTTCGAGCAGCAGCACCTTGGCACCAAAGTCCTGGAAGATCTGTGCCATTTCCACACCGATGGCACCGCCACCGACCACACCGAGACGCTTGGGCGCTGTCTTCAGGCTCCAGACCGTGTCCGAGGTCAGCACCCCACCTGATTCCAGACCTTCGTGGGCACCGGGAATCGGTGGCACGAAAGGCGGTGCCCCGGTGGCGACAATCGCGGCGGCAAAGGTCACGGTTCTGCCCTGGCTGCCATCACCTTCGGGACTGCGGGTATGGGGATCTTTCTGGTTGCCACCGGTATCGATGAACACGGTGTGATCATCGACAAAGCGGCCAAAGCCCTGGATCACGTCGATCTTCACACCCTTGTCCGTATTCAGCGCCATCTTGCCGCGCTCTTCGAGCACGTTACGGCGATGTTTTTCCAGCTGGCTCCAGTCCAGCTCGGCCTTGGTGGTGCCCTTGACACCCAGCAGGGCATCATGGGCACGGTCACGGATGCGATCGGCCGCGGCACGCCAGGCCTTGGAGGGGATACAGCCACGCCACAGACATTCACCACCGGGGAAGGGGGCGTCGTTGATCATGGCCACCTTGAAACCGTGTTCGACCAGATCCCGGGCCGCGTCTTCACCACCCGGGCCACCGCCGATGACCACAACGTCGTAGTCGTAGTCCCCCTTGGGCAGCTGGAAGTCGAAACTGGCCGTTTTGGGGGCCGAGACCACAGCCGCCGAGGCATCCAGCCAGACAGGGCTTTCCACCAGTTCCTTGAAGGTCTTGAGGAACTTGGCCGCATCGGCGCCATTGACGATGCGGTGATCGGCCGTGATGGTGACGGGCATGCCCTGCGGCCCCAGGGTCGCAATGGCAAAAATGGCCGAGGTACCCGGCGAGGGAATGGCGTCGAACTGCGCCACACCCATCATGCCCATGTTGGAAATGGTAAAGGTCGGATTGGAATATTCGTCCGGCTTGAGGCGGCGGGCACGGGCCCGATCCACCAGATCTTTCCAGTCGGCGGCCAGCTCGGCCAGATCCCGTTTGGCGGCATTTCGCAGTACCGGCACCACCAGGCCCATGCCTTCGGTTTCCACCGCCAGACCCACGTCGACCTGTTCACGTTCGACGATGCGATCTTCATGCTGATAGACGGCATTCACAATGGGGTGTTTTTCGATGGCCAGTGCCGCAGCCTTGGCCAGGGTCACGGTCAGGGAGAAGCCCCGAGCCTTGGAAGCGGTTTTCAGGGCTGACGGATCGATGTTCATGGTGACCCGGAACAGGGGCATGGAAAGGGAATATTCCATGTTGTGCGAGACCGCTTTTTCCATCGCGGTCATGGGCCGGCCCTCGCCGGGCACCTGGAAGATGCGCTTGGTGGCGGTCTTCTGCACATTGCTGTTCATGACATCGGCAGCGACGATGATGCCGTCCTTGCCGGTGCCGGTGATGCTATTCAGATCGATGCCGTGGGCACCGGCGAGCTGACGGGCGTAAGGGGTTGCCATGCCATTGCTAGGCCGAGGTGCCGGGGTCGCACCGGCGGGCATCGCGGCAATATGGGTCTTGGCCTTGGCGGTACCGGCAGGCTCCGACTTGACCTTGCCCATGCCGGAGGCGGCCGGCTTGCTGCTGGAAACGGATTTTTTCGTATCGACGACCTGGTCCGGCTCACTCACCAGATAGGCAATGACTTCACCCACCGGAATGGTGGTGTCTTCTTCGGCGATGGGACCGGACAGGTAGCCTTCACGGAACACTTCCAGATCCATGATGGCCTTGTCAGTCTCCACCTGGGCGACGATGTCACCGCGTTCCACCTTGTCACCGATGTTTTTCTCCCAGCTGACCATGACCCCTTCTTCCATGGTGTCGGAAAGCTTGGGCATCTTGATGGCATAGGCGTCTTCGGCGGGGGCCTCGGCAACCGAGCCGGTTTCTTCGCCGGCGTCCGCGCTCTCATCGCTGGCGGCAGCGGAAGCCGGAGCGGCAGTATCACCGCTGACTTCATCGGCACTGGCCACCAGATAGGCAATGGGCTCACCCACCGGAACGGTGGAATCCACTTCGGCCATGGGGCCGGAGAGGTAGCCTTCGCGGAACACTTCCACATCCATGATGGCCTTGTCGGTCTCAATGGTGGCAACGATGTCACCACGTTCGACCTTGTCGCCAAGATTCTTTTCCCAGCTCACCACCACACCTTCGGTCATGGTGTCGGAAAGCTGGGGCATTTTTATAATGTAGGGATCAGCCATAAATTTTGCTTCTAGTCATGCATGGGAGCGGTATCAGCCATGAATTGCGTCACGCCCAACGCCGCTCCCACAAGTTAGATTTATCAGATCTTGCCCAGCGCCTTGAGGGCACCCTGGTAGACGTCATCGGCATTGGGGATGGCGGCTTTTTCCAGTTTGGCGTTGTAAGGCACGGGCACGTCCGCAGCGTGAATGCGCACCGGCTGTGAATCGAGGGCATAGAAGCAGTCCTCGAGAATGATGGCCATGATTTCGGCACCCACACCCACCGGGGCTTCATCTTCTTCGGCAATCACCACTCGGTTGGTTTTTTCCACGGTCTTGCGAATCGATTCCCGATCCAGCGGCTTGAGGGCACGCAGATCCAGCACTTCGGCACTGATACCATCGGCTTCCAGGCGCTTGGCAGCCTCCAGACACAGGTGCACGCTGTAGTTGTAGCCGATGAGGGTAATGTCGCTGCCTTCACGGACGACTTCGGCACCTTCCAGCGGACGGAAGAATTCTTCCTCGGGAATGTCTTCCTTGAGGTTGTACATCTGTTCATGCTCGATGATGATGACCGGATCATTGCTGCGAATCGCGGACTTGAGCATGCCATAGGCATCCAGTGGCCCCCGGGGCGTGACCACACGCAGACCGGACGTACTCATGAACATGCGAGCCAGACGTGCCGAATGCTGGGCAGCGAGCTGATGGGCAGTACCACCGGGGGTACGCATGACAATGGGACATTGCAGTTGCCCACCGGACATATAACGGATTTTTGCCGCAGCGTTGATCAGGGTGTCCAGCGCCAGCAGGGCGAAATTGATGGACATGATTTCGATGATCGGACGCATGCCGACCATGGAAGCACCGATACCGATGCCCGTGTAGGAGTTTTCGGAAATGGGGGTATCGATGACCCGTTCCTCGCCGTATTTTTCATACAGTCCGGAGGTGGCCTTGTAGGTGCCGCCGGCGATGCCAATGTCTTCTCCCATGCAAATGACCATCTTGTCGTTTGCCATTTCTTCGTCGTGGGCGCGGCGAATCGCTTCCCAGTATGCAGTCTCTGCCATGCTTAAAGCCTCTTATTTTTGCAGCGGCCCAATCCAGCGCGGATCGGGGTTATCGTCCAGCACGTACTTGGTGAGATCTTCCACCTTCGGTTCGGGACTTTCTTCGGCAAATTTGATGATGTCGTTCTCAATCTCGTCGTCGATTTCCTTCTCCCAGGCCTTGATGTCGTCCTGGCTGATGATGCCTTCCTTGATAAGGCGCTCGGAATAGATCTTGATGGGATCACGTTTTTCCCACTCGGCTTCTTCTTCTTTGGTCCGGTAGCCTTTGGCATCGGACATGGAATGGCCACGATAGCGGTAGGTCATGAACTCGATGAAGTAAGGACCCTTGCCACTGCGCACGAAGTCGATGGCCTTCTTCGAGGCCTCCATGACCACGTCGACATCCATGCCGTCATGCTGGCTGGCTTCCATGTCGTAGGCACAGACACGCTTGTACTGATCGAGCACGGCAGTGGAACGTTCGATTCGGGTGCCAATGGCGTACTGGTTATTTTCACAGACAAACAGCACGGGCAGATTCCAGACCTTGGCCATGTTCATGGTCTCGTGGAAAGTACCCTGGTTGTTGGCCCCGTCGCCGAGAAAACAGATGGCTATCTGGTCGCTGCCCTTGTGCTTGGCGCCCAGGGCAAAGCCGGCGGCCAGCGGGAAGGGCTGGCCCACTAGGGCGTAACCGCCCATGAAGTTCTGGCTGGCATCGAAGATGTGCATGGAACCCCCGCGCCCCTTGGAGGAACCGGTTTCCTTGCCATACAGCTCGGCCATCACTTCCCGTGCCGGGGCACCGGTCTTGATGGCATGAACATGGTCCCGGTAACCGGTGACCACATAATCGTTTTTCTGGCCTTGTCCGGTGACGGCCATTTCCAGCACGCCGGTGGCTACCGCTTCCTGTCCGGTGTATAAATGCAGGAATCCGCCAATCTTGCGTTCCATATAGGCCTCAAAGGTTCGGTCTTCGAAGCGGCGGTAGAAGATCATTTCACGCAAAATGCGTTTCTTGTCCGCGTCTTTCATAGGGATCCTTAAAAATTCGTCATTGATCATTTTATATGAATAGGCTTCGGGCAGTCATTTTTTGCCCGGAACAATATCCAGTGCAGTACAAAGCGGCGTATGATCGGCCTTTTGGGCGCCGAGGTCAAGAAAAAGGCAACACTAGGAACTGACTTTCGCCCGGAAAATATTATAATATTTAATAACTTAAATCCATTTAACGCCTGATTTTCCAGACCGTCAAACAGGGCGGATTCTGTATTATCATTGCAAAAATCCGGCTAGGTCAGCCGTTTTACCCCCGGAGCAAGCCCCGAAATGTCACAGGAACTCATACTCAACTGGTTGAACCAGCTCAGTGAAAGCGTCAAAAACCGGGACATCGACAGCCACATGGCTCTGGTGTCCAGGAATGTTCAGGTCTATGGCCTGCCCAACCAGGACGATCCCGTCGACTACAATGGCTGGCTGCAGCGTCGCCGCAGCGAGTTTTCCCGTAATATTCTCGACAAACTCAGTTACGCGAAGCTGAAAATCAAAACCATTACCTTGCGCCGGGTGGGTTTCGATGTGCAGGAAACCATGCAGGCGACCGACGGCAAGCTGATTACCATCGAAAAAAACATCCTCCTGGAACAGGAAGACGATCAACAATGGCGTGTGGTCGAGGAAACCATCTATAACTGGAAAACAGGCTAGAGCTAAGGATTATTCATGAGCAAATTCCGTATCGAACATGACAGCATGGGTGAACTGCAGGTTCCCGCCGATGCCCTTTATGGTGCCCAGACCCAGCGAGCCATCGACAACTTTCCCATCAGTGGGCAGGTTCTACCCGCCGAGCTGATCCGTGCCCTAGCCCTAGTCAAGCACAGTTGTGCCGAGGCCAACCTGGAGCTTGGCCTCATCGATGAGAAAAAGGCCCGCGCCATCCAGCAGGCGGCCGACAAGATCATCGCCGGCCAGTATCTGCAGCACTTCCCCGTCGATGTGTTCCAGACAGGCTCTGGCACCAGCACCAACATGAATGCCAATGAGGTCATCGCCCACCTGGCCAGTGAGATTGCCGGCGAGACCATCCATCCCAACGACCACGTCAACATGAGCCAGAGCTCCAATGACGTGTTCCCCACCACCATCCATGTCAGTGCCAGTCTGCAGATCCGCCAACGGCTGCTGCCGGCCCTCGATCACTTGGTCGAAACCCTCGAAAAGCGGGCCACTGAACTGGATGAGGTGGTCAAGACCGGCCGCACCCACCTGATGGATGCCATGCCGGTCACCCTCGGCCAGGAACTGACCGCCTGGCGGGATCAGATCCGCGCCAATGTCCGCCGACTCGATGACAGCCTGCAACGCCTGCAGGCCCTGCCCCAGGGCGGCACTGCGGTGGGAACCGGCATCAATGCCCATGCACAGTTTGGGGAATACGTCGCCCGTGCCCTGTCAGAAAAAACCGGCCTGGCCTTCTCGGCCATGGACAACCCGTTTGTCGGTCTGGCCTCCCAGGATACGGCCGTGGAAGTCAGCGGCCAGCTCAAGACCCTGGCCACCAGCATGCTGAAAATTGCCAACGACCTGCGCTGGATGAACAGCGGGCCGCTGGCCGGCCT
>JAJRYG010000059.1 GCA_024275915.1 Gammaproteobacteria bacterium | reverse complement strand
CGAATCCATGGCACCGGAAATCTCGACCCGCCTGTATAGCGCAGGCGGCACAGGGTTTCAGCCAGCGAAGGCCTGTTTCCTCCCAGGCGACTGGACGGTACACCATGGAAACATGCAAGATGGGGGCCGAAAACCGACCGCACAGCTTGAGAGACCCGCATCGGGTACGGCCAGACACGGCAGCCCTTGACGAACAATAACCCCGACGAGCTTGACGATGGCCAATAATACCTCCGCAACATCCCCTGAAACCCTGACCTGTGCCTGCCCGGTGCTGGGCTTCATCGCCTTTAGCGGTACCGGCAAGACCACCTTGCTGACCCGGCTGATCCCCCTGCTCAAGAGCCGGGATCTGAAACCGGGGCTGATCAAGCATGCTCACCATCGCTTTGACATCGACATCCCCGGCAAGGATAGCTACGAGCTGCGCAAGGCCGGTGCCGAACAGGTTCTGGTCGCCTCCCGCCATCGCTGGGCGCTGATGACCGAGACGCCGGACAATACGGAAGATCCCCACCTTCAGAGCCTGCTCGACAAGCTCGATACCTCCCTTCTCGACATCGTGCTGGTAGAGGGCTTCAAGCATGTCCCCTTTCCGCGTATCGAATTGCACCGCCCGACCCTCGGCCACCCGCTGCTGTTCCCCGATGATCCGACCATCATCGCGGTGGCCAGTGATGCCCCGCTGGGCATCGACTGCCCCCTGCCCCTGCTCGAGATCAACGCCCCCGGGCAGGTGGCCGATTTTGTCGATGCCTGGTATCGGCAGCAGCGGTGATAATTGGCGCAGCGCCGAGCCGCAACGGACCGACTGTGGCATAATGGACCAACGTTTTTATCACTCATTTCGAATATCGAGCCTTGAATCCCATGAATACGACGATCCCCGTGAGCCCCAGCTGCTGTGACGAAACCGATCCCAATTCCCTGACGGTGGAACAGGCACTGGCAAAAATCGATGAGCTGATCAGTCCCGTCGACGAGACCCTGAATGTCGGGCTGCAGGACGCACTCCATGCCGTGCTGGCCGAAGATGTCATCTCCCCCATCAACGTGCCGCCCTATCGAAATTCCGCCATGGACGGTTACGCCGTTCGCAGTGAAGATCTGCCGACGGATGATACCGCCAGCCTCAGGGTCGTCGGGACCTCCTGGGCGGGCACACCGTTCGAGGGCAAGGTCAAGGCCGGTGAATGTATCCGCATCATGACCGGTGCAAAGATGCCCGACGGGGCCGACACGGTGATCATGCAGGAACATGTTCAGCGTGAAGGCGATACCCTGACCCTGGGAACAGGCCACTGTGCCGGGCAGAATGTCCGTCATGCCGGCGAAGACATCGCCAGAGGCAAGCCGGTCCTGCAGGCCGGCAAGCACATCGGTCCGGCCGAACTGGGCCTGCTGGCTTCACTGGGCGTGCCCACGGTGACGGTCAAACGCAAGTTGAAGGTGGCTTTCTTTTCCACCGGCGACGAGCTGCGCCCGGTTGGTGAGGTTCTGGAGGAAGGCCAGATCTACGACAGCAATCGCTACAGTCTGTTTGGCATGCTCAAGGAGCTGGATGTGGAAATTATCGATCTGGGCGTCATTCCCGATGATCGGCAGGCCGTGGAGGACGCCTTCGACAGGGCGGCCGAACTGGCCGATGCGGTCATCACCTCCGGTGGTGTTTCGGTGGGCGATGCCGATTTCGTCAAGGAAACCCTCGACAGGCTGGGAACGGTCAATTTCTGGAAAATTGCCATGAAGCCCGGCAAACCACTGGCTTTCGGCAAAATCCGGGAGGCATTTTTCTTTGGCCTGCCGGGCAACCCCGTATCGGTCATGTCGACCTTCTATCTGTTTACCCAGCCGGCCCTGCAGCGCCTGATGGGGCAGGACAAGGTCGGGACACTGAGCCTGAAAGTCCCCTGCAGCGAGGCGCTGAAGAAACGTCCCGGCCGTACCGACTACCAGCGCGGCATTCTCCAGCGCGACGAAAGGGGCAACATGACGGTGCGCAGTGTCGGCAAGCAGGCCTCACACATATTGAGCGGCATGAGTCAGGCCAACTGTTTTATCGTCCTGCCCAGAGAATCGGGCAACATCGAGGCGGGCAGCCTGGTGGAAGTGATGCCGTTCAGGGGGCTGATGTAAGCGAAAGGCCGATGAGGGGCAATTGCCTGACATGAAAAACGCCGCATAATGCGGCGTTTTTCATGTCAGGCTGCAAACAGACTCAACCTTCGGCTTTTTTCTGCTCTTCGGCAATCTGCTTGTGCACCTCGGCCATATCCAGTTCCTTGGCCCGCGTGATCAGTTCATCGAACTGGGAAGCTTGCATGGCACCGGCTTCCGAATAGAGAATAACCTGTTCACGGAAGATCATCAGGGTGGGAATGGAACGAATGCTGAAATGGCCGGCCAGCTCGGGCTGGGCCTGGGTGTCCACCTTGGCAAACACGATCTCCGGGTATTTTTCCGAAGCCTCTTCGTAAATGGGGCCAAATGACTGGCAGGGGCCACACCAGGGCGCCCAGAAATCAATGATCACGAAATCATTGTTGTTGATGGTTTCTTCCAGATTTTCACCGGTCAGTTCGAGTGTCGACATGGAGTTTCTCCTGCTGTAGGTCATTGACAAAAACAGGCTGGTGAAAAAACCTCGCAAGGTTCGAGATGCTTTCAGCAGCCTGCTGATTGGAATCCAGAGTGGATTTTCGTAAATTCAAGTATTTAATTATAAACCAATACAACAGAAAAATGACAACAAATCGGGAATTCCCCCGTTGATGCCCCAGCCAGTACCGCCTCGGGCGGCACAGTGACGAGTGACAAGTGACGAGTTTCCAGGAATTGCAAGGAATCAGGGGCACCCCACCACTCACCCCTGCCCTGCGCTGTAACGACACCCCGCCATGCCAGCGCAGGCTGGCATCCAGGAAGGGAGAGGCGTGGACAGTTGGTGCAGGGCGGGCAAATGGCCTGCCGCGTGGCAACAAAACCCAACAAAACCTGTTCAATCCCGCTCCGATCCGGGGCAACCAAGACCACCACCGCCCACCCCTCGCGGGTGCTGCTTGCTGCCAATGAGCCTGTACAAAACCTTCAACACAGCCTCGCCCCTCACCCCGCCTCGCGCTTTTGCGCCTCGCGGCGTGCTTGTTCTTCTTTGTATTGCCTGATCCGCTTGTTTCTTCTAAATGTATTGACCATCCTCACCCGATGCACTTCTTCCTTCCACACCTGCATGGGCCACTCCCAGTGCGCACGCTGCCCGGGCAGGCGCGCCGTGGGGGCTTCGTCCTGCGCCGCCTGCTGCTGGCGCCGCGCGTCCTGCGACCAGTCGATGCGCACCGTCGCCATGATCTGGTCTTCCAGCACCCGGTAGGCCGCGTTCAGGCGGGTACCGGGCTTGTGCACATAATGGGGAAAGCTAAAGAAAAGCAGGTGGGATTCACTAATGGGCAAGACCCAGTGTGCATAGTTGTGCAAGTTGCCGATGCGTTCGGTATTGAAGCGCACCCAGTCATTGCCGTGAACCGGCGCCACGCACCAGTTGAGGTAGGTGCGGCACGGGTGGCTGCCGGCACTGGGGCTGTGGCGGGATGTTGCAT
>JAJRYG010000058.1 GCA_024275915.1 Gammaproteobacteria bacterium | reverse complement strand
GAGCACGTCGCGTATCTGTGTGAGAACGTCAAGACTTACCATTCGGACACGGGCTTTGTTGGCGGATTCGTCTCAGTCAACAGCGGCATGGTCTCCAATGAGGGCTCGACCATTGGCAAGCAGGTGGAAAGTCCGCTCAAGGGCCGTGAAGCCCTGATCACCACTTTCTGGCGCAGTTTCGAGGAGCATGAAGCGTCCCACAAGAGTGAAACCTTCCAGCCGTTGTTCGAGGCGGTGCTGGAGTTGTGTGAAAACGGCAATGAAGAAATTGCCTACGAAATGCTCTGGTCCGGTGCGGCCTACAGTCCGGAAGAAGCCGAAGCCGCGAAAAAGGCCAAGGCAAGCTACGCGGCCTGATGGCCCAACGGGAGTGATGCCACTGACATGATTCAGGGGTGTCGCTCCCGTTTTTGTTTGCCTGCTCTTCGGCACGGTCACTGCAGCACCTCTTCGGTTGCACTGATTGGCTTGAAACGGGCATGTGCTCATCCTGTCTGTGGCGGATTGACCGCCGCAAAGTCATTGCACCGGGCGGCGTTTGGCCGAATAATGGGGCCATCGATATCAGCCGGGCCTGCCACCTGCCCGTTTTCTTCATCGGGTTTTCCTTCATTAGAGTATACAATGATCAAGATTGGCAAAAATTACGAACTGCAGGTGGTCAAGGCGGTGGATTTTGGCTTTTTTCTCGATGCCGGGGAGTTCGGCGAAGTGTTGTTGCCGGCCAGGCATGCCCCGGCTGATCTGGCCGTGGGTGATGCTGTGGAGGTCTTTGTTTATCTGGATTCGGAAAACCGGCCGGTGGCAACTACACAGAAACCCAGGGCCCGTGTGGGTGAGTTCGCCTATTTGAAGGTCGCGGCCATTACCGAGGTGGGGGCATTTCTGTATTGGGGTCTGGACAAGGATCTGTTCGTCCCCTTTGCCGAGCAACATCGACCGATGAAAGCCGGCCATGCCTATCTGGTGTATCTTTACATCGACAGGAATGACGGCCGGATTGTTGCCTCTTCCAAAATCGACAAGTTTCTCGATGATGACAGGCCCCATCGTTTCAAACCACGCCAGGCGGTGGATCTGATCATCGCCAATACTACCGACCTGGGCTTCAAGGCCATTGTCAATCACAGCCACTGGGGCGTGCTGTACAGGGATGAAGTCCACCAGCGTCTGAGTTTTGGCCAGTCCATCCGGGGTTACATCAAGCACATCCGGCCAGATGGAAAGATTGATCTGAGTCTGCAGGGTGGCCAGGAAACCCGGGACAAGCATGCCGCGATCATCCTGGATTATCTTGAAAAGCAAAACGGTTTTGCCCCGGTACACGACAAGTCCGATCCCGGTCTGATTTCAAGGCTGTTTGGCATGAGCAAGGTGGCTTTCAAGAAGGCCATCGGTGGCTTGTACAGGCAACGGCTCATCACGATAGAAAAGGACGGAATCCGTCTGTCTGACGAGCCCCAGCAGAAACCAACCCCCGGCACCAATGCCGACATATGGAACAGGAACAAAAAGTCATAATGGCCTGTTTCCTCCTGCCAAACAAAGTATCCAGAGAGGCAACTGGCTGCCTCGTGTGACTGAAACGGTTTACATGAAGTGAATGTCGTGACAGACAATATTGCCATCTTCATTCAGGCCATTGGCGGGCTGGGGATTTTCCTGCCTGGCATGATTGTCATGACCGAGGGCCTGCTGGTTCATGGACCAGCGAGCATATTGACCGCACCAAGCACTACTACTTTTCACTTGCGATTCTTGCCGCAGGCAAACAGGCTCCAGGATGACACAGACTCAAACTATGGAATGACCGGAACGAGTTCGGTGATCCGGGAAGCAAGCAGCCTGCGACAAATCGACGCCGACATGGGTCGCAGAGCAAGATAGAACCAGCTGATGGTCGATCGGTGCTCCTGCTGACAGAGAAAGTCACCGGCAGATTGAAACCCTGCCTTGCTCAGGTTTCTCATGCTGCCGGTATTGTGGTCACGTACCTTGGCATATAGCAGACAGATACCATGCTTCCATGCATGAGCAATGCGCAAGGCGGTCATGTATTCTGCCAGCCCCTGACGCCGACAGGCTTTCCTTACCAGCATGAAACCAATCTCGGCCAGTTCCCCGTCCGATGACTTGATGGTACAACCACAAACAAATTCACCGTTTTCCGCAGTGGCGACGAGGACATAGGGCGCGGCTTGCAGTTCCTCCACGTTGACTGTATACGACAGGTGCCCGTTGTCGTTCAGTGCCTCGGCAAAATTCCGCAGTTGCTGGGCCGAAGGCTGGGCAGAAAAACGGATCCCGCCGTATCGCAGAAAAGCCGGCAGGTCATGAACCGACAGTCCATGGCTGTCATGCCTTGCGGCAGGCACAGTTTGTCGAGCTCCAGATATTCATGGCGCAGACTATCCATGGTCAAGATGACATCCTGATGAAGCCTGCATGACAATCCATGCGTACCTTGTGCTGCATACAAGGGGAACGGCCCCTGTTCGGTGCGACCGTTTCGATCCCGTGACATTCAATCGGTACGAAGTCATCTTTCCCCTGCCGCTGCCGCCCCGGACCCGAAACCGGCCCACGTACAGGTGGCCGGTTCCGTTTTTTTCTGCAACGGATTGTCGTGGCACAGGTCGCAGCTGACCTTCGTTCCCCGGGCCAAGTGAATGGGGCCATCGTCCTCGGTCTGCAATGTGCGATCATCGGCCACCCTGGCCAGCACGGTGCCTTCCCCATTGACACCGTGACAGGTACGGCAACGATCCTTGTTCTTCTCGGCCATGTCTTCGTGATCCTTGTTCCAGACAGGATCGTTGACCGGATGCATGCCATGAGGACCATCCAGGGTCAACCCCAGCGAGGTGTTACCGTGGCAGGTAGCGCATTCGATAATGGTGCCACTGTGACCCTGCAAGCCGGTGGCGGTGACATTGTCATTGGCCAGCGGATTGGCATTGGGCCAGATAGCATGGGTGGAACCGTGACAGCCTTCACAGGCTACTCCACCGTGGCCCCGGCTGTTACGGTAGAGGGTATCTGTATTTTCGGCAAATCGCCGGTTGCTGGCCAGGCGTGGACTGGCAGCCGGATCGGCGGGATCGTAGGCCAGTTCCAGGCGCAGTGCATCACCGGTATGACAGGCCTGGCAACGGGACAGATCCGTCCAGGGCCGGCGGATACTGCCATCGTTGCTGCCATCGAGACTGCCACCAGATGCCAGTGGATACTTGCCACCGACCGCCAGCATGTCACCGTGACAACTCTGGCAGGTCAGACCCGCGCCACCCATGGCACCGCGCAGACACTGGGTAAGCTTGCCGGGATGGCACTGGTAGCAGGTCTGCTCCGGTATGCCTTCAGGCGGAAACACCGGATGGCCATTGCTGCTGAGTTCACCGTGGTGCTTGTGCATGACCATGGACATGGTGTCGTGCTGACGCTGTTCCGTATTGGGACCACTGCCCGCCAGCTCCAGAGCCAAAGAGTAATGGCAAGCGGCGCAAAGCACCGGACGCTGGCTGTCCAGTGTGGTGCCTTCCTCGGCATCGTGCAGACGCAGGATGTTGACCTTGGCCGCCTGCAGTATATTGTTGGGATCGGTGATGTCATCGGGCAAAACGAAGTCCACACCGGGATGGCGATCGGGAACGGCGCCCACCTCACCCATAGCGTGGCAGTTCTGGCAATCGGATTCGGCAGATACCGGCGTGACCACTTCACTGGTGGCCAGCACGCTGCCATCCTTGCTGCTGATGGCCCGTACCTACATCAATGGATAGGCATTGATCTGGCTGTTGTCATCAACCGGGACTAGGGGAATGCCATCGGCAGCAAACCATTTGTTCCTGGCACTGTAATTGTCGAAAGGCATGGGATCGTTGGCAACGAAGGGTTGGGCAAAACCCGGCATGCGCTGGCCCAGCAGGCCTTCGTCAGGGGGCGGGTTGAGACCGAACAGATCATCCACATAACGATTGCCGGTACGTGGGTTGATGTCCCAGAAATTGGTCTTGAAGATCGCACCGTTCTGGCTGGTGGTATTGATGGAACCGGCCGCAACGGCCACCGCCACATATTCGACCCGAATGCCGCTGTCGTCATCTAGCAACTTCGGCTCTTCACCTGTCTCGATAACCTGGGCATGGACCACATTGAATGGCGGCAGGCTCGAAAACACCGAGTAGTCCAGTTCAGCGCAATGCATGCCCAGATCATTGGAACCCAGGATGGTATATTTACCCGTAACAACCGGTGGTTGGGTACCAGGATCCGAATCTGAACTGTCATCATCTGAATCATCGTCATCATCCGAGCGACTGTCTTCATCTTTTGCATTTTTATCCTTGCTCTCCACGGAGTCTGAAATAACCGTATTCTCACTGGTTTTTGTCCTGTCACTGCTGGCAGGCGTTGCAAGCACGGACGAGTCACTGCTGTCACAGGCGGGCAGTATCGCCAGGAATAAAAGGATAAGGGGTAACACAAGCATATGTTTTAGTGTAGGCATAAGATAAGTCCTCCAGTCAGATTTCTGTTGTTCTGATCGGGAGAGATTACCTGGCAGTCCCGCCATAAACATAGACCCTGTAATTTCCATGTACTGTGAAAAAGTAGCTGTTTTTTTCAACAAAGTAAAAATACCGGAAAAGCTCTGATGTCATTCATGACAATGGCTGTCGAGCTTACTGGGATGTATTCACGGGAGTGTCATAAAAATACGCGGGTGGTACATGAAACAGGCAAGTACTCGACCTGCCTGGTAACCTGGCATTCGAAACAGCGATTTACCCAGTCGCTGCATGATTTTCGGCGCAGGATGGCATGGTTCCTTCCATGCCAGCATTTTCAGTGCCGTGCTCGATTTTGCCAATCCTCACATATCGCCGGGCTATGCTGCGGTTGGAAAAACCTGCGCTCGACCCTGAAGATACTGTCCCCAAAGCCCTGCATGCAAAAATGTGGCTCTTCAGAAGAATTTGTGGGTGGCTACCATCCCAACTCCCTCTCCCTCCGGGAGAGGGCTGGGCTGAGGGAACCCTCCGTTATGGTTTCGTCCATGAAACACACCCCACTGCCTTCCAAACGTTCAAACCAGGTTGCCCTTAAGAAAACAGGTCACATTACGCCATTGTAATTATCACGACATCAACAACTTGAAACAGAAACACAACCATCTCCACCCACAAATTTTTCTAATGAGGAAAAATATTTATGCAACGACTGGATTTAAACACCCACAAAGGCGGCATAGCCAAAGATCACCTCGATTCCCAGATGAATGGTCAGTGCCGGCCAGACACTGCGTGTTTTAATGGTCAACCAGGAAAGCAGCAGAGAAGCGAACACCATGGGGATAGACTCGTAGATGGGCTTCTTGATATGGAACATGGCCTCGAAGACAGCGACCGTCATTATCGCAATGAACATGGCACTTCGCTCAGGTACCTGCATGAATCTGTGCAGGCTGTACTGGATGCCGCCCAGCAGGAAACTCCGGTGCAGGATTTCCCAGCCCACCAGCGTCGATGCAGTGAAAATCATGAAGCTCTGAAACCTGCCCATGGCCTGTAGCTGTTCCAGGCTTTGTCCATGGCGGTAATAAGCCAGGTAGTCCTCACCAAACCAGTTGAGATAGACGAACAGCCCTGCCAGGGCAAGGCCCGCCAGGGAGACAATCCAGAGGCTTTGTTTGTCAAATCTGGGCTTGCCAAAATACAGTTTGCTCAGGGGAATGCCCAGTAACAAAACCAGGCCAAAAGGCAACACCAGCCTCAGCAGAACCCACAACCCCATGAAACTGTCGAATCGCAGAATCTGACCGGCAAAGTAGCTGCCAAGCAACTGAAAAAGCAACAGTGTCGCTACCAGCAGGAAAAAAGGCCGTGGATTGATTTTGCTGGCTGTCTCTGATGGCTGCATTCTGGTCTCCAAATGGAAAAAAACCGGACTAGTCTGTCTGTTTTCGGCTCAACCAGCCACCGGCCAGCAGCAAGGCGAAGAGCAGACTGATGATCAAATAGTTGCCCATGCGTATATAGGGAGTGGCGCCCTTGCGCGGTTGCACCGTACCGGTTAGAACAAAGGTCTTGAACTGGGGAGAAGCCGATACGATCCTGCCCCGGTAATCGACAAAGGCGCTGATGCCGTTGGTCGTCGCCCGGATCAGAGGCCGCTGGGTTTCCACCGCACGCATGCGGGAGATCTGCAGGTGTTGGTGCGGTGCCGAGGAATCCCCGTACCAGGCGTTGTTACTGCCGTTGACCAGCAGGGTCGCCTCGGGCAGGTAATCGATGACTTCGTTGCCAAAAGCGTCTTCGTAACAGACGGTCACCGACAGGGGCTGGCCGGCGGCAACCAGGTGGGGCTGGTTTTTGTCCCCGCTGGAAAAACCGGTCATGGGCAGATTGAAAAAATCCACCAGCCGCCGCAGTACACTGCCAAGGGGAATGAACTCGCCGAAGGGAACCAGGTGGCGTTTTTTGTAGATCCCCGGTGTGGAACCGATACTGGCCATGGCGCTGTAGTATTCCCGTGTCTTCAGATCCATGTAGGGCACACCGAAAACGATATCCGTGCCGTGTTCCACCGCCTGCTCCTGCAAGACACGCAGGTAGTTGTCTTCCAGTTGATGATAGTAGGTGGTCAGGGCATTTTCCGGCCACAGGATCAGGTCGCTGTCCCAGTGCTGGTTGGTCAGGGTGGCGTACAGATCCAGGCGCAGCTGGATTTTCTCCGGATCCCACTTGGTGATCTGCGGTGCATTGCCCTGGATGATGCTGACCTTGATGGGCTCACCCACCGGCGTGGTCCAGGTCACCGTCCCGGCCAGCCAGGCGATACCCCATAAACCGGCCAGGGCGGCGGCACTCAACCAGCGGGTCCGGCCCCTGTAGAAAAGTATCACCAGCAGCAAGCCGGTGGTCAGCATGGTGGCCCAGGACACACTGTGCAGGCCGGCCCAGGGAGCCAGACCTGCCAGCGGGGTATCGATCTGGCTGTAACCAATTTGCAGCCAGGGAAAGCCGTTGAAGATCCAGCCACGCAACCACTCTCCTGTCACCCAGGCGGCGGGGATCACCAGCAGGTACCAGCTCACCGAGGCAGTACGGCCGCGCAGTTTGACCGCCAGCCAGCCGGACAAGGCCACATACAGGGAAAGAAAGGCCGCCAGCAGAACCGTGAGCAAGATGGCAATGGCACTGGAACTCTGACCGATGTCATGCACCACCACATAGATCCAGTATACGCCGTAACCAAAATAGCCCATGCCATAGAGAAAGCCGGTACGCATGGCCTGACGGGGGCTGGCGTTGCGCCATAACCAGACGAGAACAGCCGTGGAGATGAAGGCCAGCGGTACCAGGCTGGCCGGCGCAAAGGCCAGTGGCAGGATCAGGCCGGCGAGGATGGCTAGTAGATTCTGTGACCAGCCCGGCCGACTGAATTCAGGCATCGACACGCTCACTGTGGCGTATCACTGACCGGGGGTTGTTCTGACTGCTCGGCCTGTTCGGCGGCAATCCGGTTGACCTGCAACAGGTGGATCTGGCGATTGCTGGCACGCAATACGCGGAAATGAAAGTTCCCCATGTCCAGTGTTTCGCCCCGTTTCGGCAGGTGGCCAAAGGCATGCATGAGCAGGCCGCCCACGGTGTCGAATTCTTCGTCACTGAAGTCGGCGCTGAAATATTCGTTGAATTCGTCAATGGGGGTGATGGCCTTTACGGTGTAATTGCCATTGTCGTGTGCATAGATGAAGGTGTCTTCTTCAAAGTCATGTTCATCCTCAATCTCGCCGACAATCTGCTCCAGAACATCCTCAATGGTCACCAGTCCGGCCACACCACCATATTCATCGACCACCATGGCCATGTGGTTGCGACTGGCGCGGAATTCCTTGAGCAGCACATTGAGCCGCTTGCTTTCAGGAATGAATACCGCCGGCCGCAATACATCACGCAGATTGAAGCGGCCGTTGTCCTCGTTGAGGAAATAGGGCAACAGGTCCTTGGCCAGCAGGATCCCCACCACCTTGTCACGATTTTCACCCACGGCCGGGAAGCGTGAATGGGCCGAGTCGACCACGGTTTCGAGTATCGACTTGAGGTCCTCGTCACGATCGACCACGACCATCTGGGAGCGCGGGATCATGATGTCCCGTACCTGCATTTCCGAAACACCCAGCACACCTTCGATCATGCTCAGAGCATCATTGTCGATGACATGGTTCTTCAGGGCGCTACGCAGTGTATCCAGGAGTTCGTCACGGCTTTTCAGCCCGCCCTGCAATTTCTGTCCGAGTCGCTGCAGCCAGTTGCGTCGGGGGGGGGCTTCCTTGTCCGTACTGTGGGGTTCGTCGTTCATGTGGTTGCTTTTTGTTGGTAGGGATTGGGGTAGCCGAGCTGTTCGAGGATGCGGATTTCCAGGTTTTCCATCGTTTGTGCCTCGGTCTCGTCGAGATGGTCGTAACCCAGCAGATGCAGGCTGCCGTGTACCACCATGTGGGCCCAGTGAGCCATTTCTGGCTTGCCCTGTGCCGCGGCTTCGGCCGCTACCACGTCGGCAGCGATGATCACGTCGCCGAGCAGATCGAGTTCCACCTCGGGGGGCATGTCGACAGGAAAAGACAGAACATTGGTAGGGCCGGATTTGTGCCGGTAGGTTTCATTCAGCGCACTGATTTCATCTGTGCCGACAATGCGCACGGTCATTTCGGCATCAGGGCTGTGACCCTGTACCTGCAGGGTGGTTGTCACCCACTGCTGGATATCCTCATCAGAGGGAGGCGCATCGACGATGCGCTGGACGTCCACGTTCACGCCGTGCCTTCCCCTTCTTCACTGGCGTCGTAGGCACGGACGATGCGCTGTACCAGTGGGTGGCGCACCACGTCCCTGGGGGTAAAGAAGGAAAAGCTGATGCCTTCGACGTCTTTCAATACTTCCACCACATGGCGCAGCCCCGAGGTCTGGCCACGCGGCAAATCGATCTGGGTCACATCACCGGTCACCACCACGCGGGAACCAAAACCGATACGGGTCAGGAACATTTTCATCTGTTCCACCGTGGTGTTCTGTGCCTCGTCCAGAATCACGAAGGATTCATTGAGGGTACGACCTCGCATGTAGGCCAGTGGCGCCACTTCGATGACATTGCGTTCCATCAGCTTGCTGACAGTCTCGAAACCGAGCATTTCATACAGTGCATCGTAAAGAGGACGTAAATATGGGTCGATTTTCTGCGCCAGATCCCCGGGCAGAAAACCCAGCCGTTCGCCGGTTTCCACCGCCGGACGGGTAAGAATGATGCGACGCACGGTTTCCCGCTCCAGTGCATCGACGGCACTGGCCACGGCCAGGTAGGTCTTGCCGGTGCCGGCCGGACCGATACCGAAACTGAGATCATTGTGCTTGATGTCCTGCAGGTATTTCTGCTGGTGCACACCCCGGCCTCGTACCAGTCCCTGTTTGGTCTGCACGATGACTTCGTCTTTGGGGGTGATGTCCGCCACCATGGCATCCAGACCCGACTGCTGCAGGTGCAGGTTGATGGTGGCCGGATCCAGGATCTGCCGGGCGGTTTCCTGATACAGATCCTTGAGCACTTCTTCGGCCAGCAGCACCGACCTGCTTTCACCGATGACCCGGAAGGCGTTGCCCCGGTTGTTCACTTCCACGCCCAGACGCCGTTCAATCTGGCGCAGATGCTCGTCGAACTGACCACACAGGTTGGCCAGCCGTTCGTTATCGGCAGGCTCGAGAAGAATATCGATGGACTGGATGCTGGTATTCAAGATGGCAGGAGGGGCATCATGCGCAGGCGCTTGACGGGCTGACAAGTTCGCCGCGCAGGGAATTTGGCAGGGCTTCGGTTATGTTCACGTGGACAAAGGTACCAATCAGCTCAGGACTCCCTGTGAAGTTTACCACACGATTATTCTCAGTGCGTCCCGCGAGTTGGCCCGGATCTTTCCGGGACAGGCCACTGACCAGCAATCGTTGGGTACTGCCCACCATGCGGCGGCTGATTTCCTGGGCCTGCTGGTTGATGCGCTGCTGGAGGAGGGCCAGGCGTTGCTTTTTCACCGCCATGGGCACGTCGTCAGGCAAGGACGATGCCGGTGTACCGGGACGCGGGCTGTAGACGAAGCTGTAGGACAGGTCGAAACCCACCTCGGCAATCAGATCCAGAGTGGCTTCGAAATCGGCATCACTCTCACCGGGAAAACCGACGATGAAATCCGAAGACAGGCAGATATCCGGTCGGGCCTCCTTGAGCTTGCGAATCGTCGACTTGTATTCCAGCACCGTGTGCTTGCGCTTCATCAGCGCCAGAATACGGTCCGAGCCGCTTTGCACCGGCAGATGCAGATGCCCCACCAGCTCCGGCACCTCGCGGTAGACCTGGATCAGGCTGTCACTCATCTCGATCGGGTGGGAGGTGGTATAGCGGATCCGTTCGATACCCTCGATGGCGGCCACATAGGTGATCAGCAGGGCCAGATCGGCCGTTTCACCGTCATGCATCTCGCCGCGGTAGGCATTGACGTTCTGTCCCAGCAGGGTCACTTCACGCACGCCCTGGGCGGCCAGCTCGGCCACTTCGCTGATGATGTCGTCGAACGGGCGGCTGAACTCCTCGCCTCGGGTGTAGGGCACCACGCAGAAGGTACAGTACTTGCTGCAACCCTCCATGATGGAAACGAAGGCACCGGGGCCTTCACTCTTTGGTGTGGGCAGATGGTCGAATTTCTCGATTTCGGGGAAACTCACATCCACCACAGAGCCGCGTCTGGCCTTGACGTCCTCGATCATCTGCGGCAGGCGGTGCAGGGTCTGGGGGCCGAAGATCAGATCCACATAGGCCGCCCGAGCGAGAATGGCCTCCCCCTCCTGACTGGCGACACAGCCACCGACACCAATGATAAGGTCCGGGTTCCTGGTCTTCAGCTCCCGCCACATGCCCAGCTGGGAAAATACCTTTTCCTGGGCCTTCTCCCGTACCGAGCAGGTATTGAGCAGCAGCACATCGGCTTCTTCGGCCAGCGGGGTCTCGGTCATGCCATGGGAATCGGCGAGTAAATCGAGCATTTTCTGCGTGTCATATTCATTCATCTGACAGCCGAAGGTGCGAATGTGGACTTTTGCGGACATATACAGCCTGGGCCTGGAAAAAAGGGCGGCTAAAATAGCATTTTGACCAGATTTTATCCAGTCTGTGACCGCAGCCCAGGGCAGGGACATGCTGCCTGTCATCGGCAACCACCCGGGTTCCGCTCCAGCCATGCCGGGTTGCAAGCGGCGCAATATCCGCAAGGCAGCCAGGCAAAAAAAAGCCGGCGCTTCAACCGGCCGGCTTTTTTTTGGCTTGAGCCCGAAATAGGGCCAATCAGCCCGCGTTGCTGGACTCGGCGGGTTTTACCTCAGCCGGTGCCGAATCGGCGGGGGCCTTGTTCTCTTTGTCGGCTTTCTCGGCAGGCAGCGCCTTGCGCTTCATGACTTCCTGGGTCACCTCGGTGGTAATATCCGAATCGGCCGAATAATCCAGCAAGACCGAATCATTGCTCAGCAGGATGATGCTCATCCCCCGCTTGTGGGCAATCTCCCGGGCAATGGGACGGACCAGATCATGCAGCTGGGTCACCAGGCTCATGGACTGCTTCTTCATGGCATTGTTGATCTGTGCACGGGCCTGTTGCATCTGAATCCGCGCATGCTTCATAATTTTCGCCATTTCTTCCTTCTGCTTGTCAGAAGGATTCTTGCCGATTTCCTCACGCTTGTTCTTGATCTGGGTGTTCAACTGTTCTTCCATCGCACTCAGCTTCGATTTCAGATCATCCTGCATTTCGGTGATTTTTCCTCTGATTTCCTGCACATAACCGGTATCCTCCGCCAGCTTGTCCAGATCCAGCACCGCGATATTAGAACCTGTCTTGCCACCACCACAGGCCGACAGCAAGCCGAGGAGAAAAACGCCAGCCACAATCCGCGCCAGCTGGCCAGAAAATGAAAGTGTAGAATTTGCAGATTTTTTACTTTCCATATGAAATTTAACCTGTTTCTGATTATTAAATGAGGGGGGTATTGTAAGGCAAAACCTGTCCGAGACATACCAGCGATGTTCAGGAACCAGGGCCGTCAGCGGGGATCGGAACAATTTGCCCTGCCCCAACCGGCCTCATGACAGCAAATCACCCGGCAAGCCGGAACAAGGGAAGCAATCAACCCGACAGTCCACGGCGTTGATTCGGGTACAGGGGATGCCCGCAATACAAAAAACAGGATGCACCAGCAACAGGCTGAACGAGAACAGACACCACGGCAAACTCCATTTGCCATGGTGCACTTTTGTGGCAGGTGGCTTATTTTCTCTCTGCCAAGCTTGTGCCTGTTCGCAAAGAAACCAGCAGCAACAGGGCAAGCAGGATCAGCATCACCGGATCGAGGGATCCACCCCCGTGGGAAGCTCTGGCCCTGCCCCCATACATGGGTTGCCCGGTATCGACACGACGGCTTGCGGCCGGACGGGCGGCACGTTGCTTTTGCGCCGCCTGCTCGATCGCCAGGCGCTGCTGATTGCGACGCTCGATGCCACGCTGGGCAAAGACCTCATCCCGCACCACCAGCATCGAGGTGTAATCGGTCACCAGACCGTACTCCACACCAAGATCGGTAACGGCCTGCCTGATATCGGGCTTCTCACCGAAGTTGTTGATCTCTTCGGTCAGGGCATCGATGCGCGCATAGGCCCACAGGCGTTCCAGTTCCGGGTTTTCCCGACTGACGAGCGGGAACGAAAAACGGGTCTGATAACTCACCGGGGTACCGGACACCTTGCCGGTCAGATGCACATCTGCCGGGCCATCGCCCCAGTAATGCCCGAACAGCACGAGCTGCTGGCCGCGATACAGACTGCCGATTTGTGCGGGGGTAATGTCGGCTGTCCTGATCCCCTCGATGCGAATCCTGACCCCATGCAGGGCCTCGTGGCTGACCTTGCTGGTGGCCGAGAGGATCTGGCCGACAATGTCATCACTGTTGGAGACGTTGATGGCAAAACCGTGTGATGCCTTCGTCAGGGCTTCGAGCATGGGCCGGTTGCTGCTGTTGCCCATGATGAAGGTGAACAGACGCACGTCCTTTTTCCTGATCAGCTCGATGAACTTACGCTGGTGGGTTTCTCCCACATTGGCGACGCCGTCCGTGACCAGCACGATGGCACTGGTACGATCCGCCTCAAGGCTGTCGATCCCCCGGCGTAACCCCGCATAGAGGTTGGTGCCATTGCCTGGCGAGACATTGCTGACCGCGTCGCTGTAGTGCCTGACATTTTCCGGGCTGGCATTGACATAGGCCGGTGTCAATTCACTGGCCCGGTCATTGAACAGGACGATGCGAAAGCGATCCTCCGGGCGCATCTTGCCCAGAGCACGGTTGACGCCATCGGCCAGGGTACTGTATTTGCCCTGCATCGAACCGGAAACATCCAGCACAAAGATCCAGTCACGGCCCCGGGTGATGGGTTTCAGATCATCGCCCGGGGTAACCACCAGCATGAAGGTGCCGCGTGCGTCACTTTCGGGTTTATGGGTGACCAGGTCGATGCTGCCCGGCAGGCCTGCTTTATGTCGCCAGTACACCACCACATCCTTGTCAATCGCATGGGCGTCCGAGCCGGCCGGGGGATTTAACGCAGGCACTGCCGCCTGCTCGGGTTGTCCGGCCGTAACCGGGGCTGGTCTGAGAATACCCACTGCCCCGCCATCCATATGGCCCGCCCGCGGCTGGCCGCCCTGCCCGCCAATATGCACCTGCCATTCACCCGCACTCTGCTGGCTGATCACGGCACTGGCCTGGGCGGGAACCCTTACGGCATCCACCGGATACGCCGACTTGATTTTCAGATCAAAACTGAACGTGCCGGTCACCTTGTCGTTACGGGTCCAGAACGCGAGCTTTTGCTCGTCGGTCCCGCCTTCCTCGAGGGGATAGACATAACGGCCTATTCCCGTGTCGATATGGGCCGGTTGAAGATAGACCATACGGATCCGCGTGTTCTGCCCGGCCCGAACCGGCCAGACACGGATCTCGAAGGTCTTGTAACTGTCTTTTTCGGTCAGGCCCGTTTCGCGGCCCGCAGCCTTCTCTTCTTCGTGGATTTTTTTTGCGACCTGCTTTTCCAGCACTTCGCCACTGACCGGCTTGCCATCGATCCACAGGGTAAATTCGGCCACGGCGCCATGTTCCGGGACGGGAAAACTGTATCTGGCCTCCAGATCCTGCCCATGGGGGTTGTGGAACACCTGTTCTACCGTGGTAATGGCATAGCCGTCCTCGATGATGACGGAAACCGCATGGTCACGGATCGCCAGGGGCGGCAGACTGCCATCGGCAGGGGTCAACAGACCTGCGGCAAACGCCGACGAGTTTACCAGAGCCAGCACAAGCCAGAAGCTCAGGGCATAGATCGAGTTCAGAATCATTCTTGTCATGTTCATTGGTATCTCCTTTATTCATAAGCTTTTGTTTTATCTTGCCCAATTAAATAAACACCGTTCAATTAAAGAGATTGAAAAATGCCGGAGCGACGCAAGAACGGCATAATTGAACAGTGTTCAGTTTTGAAGGTAGCATAATATTGAACATCGTTCAATAATACTTTACACTGCTTTGTGTACACACAACGGGCAGGCATATGGCCAGACGAAGTGATCACAGCAGGGAGGAAATTCGGCAAATGGCCCTGGCGGCGTGCCGACGCATTCTCACCGAAGAAGGCTTTCGCGCCCTGACCGCAAGACGGGTCGCCAAGGAGATCGGTTACACCGTCGGGACGCTGTACCTGATCTTCAAAAACTTCGATGACATGATCTTGGCGGTCAACGGCGAGACCCTAGACGATCTCCATGACAGCCTGAAGCAGGCCACAGGCGGTCACGGCAACAGTACCGAAGCACGGGTGCGGGCCCTGTGTGAGGCTTACCTGGCCTTTGCCGTCAGCCAGCGAGCCCGCTGGACCTTGATCTTCGAATACGAATTACCGGCAAAGGCCGCAATCCCGGACTGGTACGGCAAGAAGATCATGCGCAATTTTGCCCTGGTCGAGCATGTCCTCGAGCCCCTCATGGAAGACAGACCGCAAAAGGTGCGGGAAATCAGCCGGGCCTTGTGGGGAGGAGTCCACGGCATCTGTATCCTGGCACTCACCGGCAATCTCGATGTCACCGGGGTGAATGACGTCAGGCCCTTGCTCGGGATTCTGATTGACAATTTTCTCTGCGGCTTGCGCAGCACTCGCTGAAGGAATGAAGGGGCAGGCCAGCGCCTGAACAAATTCGATGATCCGGAACAGAAAAACGCCTAATCCAGGTTATTTTTTGTGGACATTCGATCGGGTTTGGGTCAAAAATAGCCGAAACCTGCCATCACCGGTGCCTGAAAGCGGCTTAACTATCATGATGTCCAGAATCATCATCCTCAGCCTCATGCTGATCAGCCTGTCACTGGCCCACGCCGCCATCCCTGATCACCAGCAGTGTACGGCCTGCCACCTCTATGACACCCCACAGAGTACCAATGCCGAACTGGTCATGCCCCTCCCTGACATCTGCATCTCCTGTCACACCCAAAGAACAGGGAAAAACCAACATGTCATCAATGTCATCCCGGCTAGCCTGCCTCCCCTTACCTTGCCCCTGCAAAATGGCAAACTCGGCTGCACCACCTGTCACGATCCCCACAGTGATCTCCCTGGCCAGCTGAGAATGGACAAAAATCAGCTCTGCCAGGCCTGTCACCACCTCTGAGTAGCTGTTCCGAATATCAGATCACTCGCCAGGGCCGGGACAAGATTTTTCAGTCGCCACCTCCCGGACAATGAAACTTCTCATGACACGCCGTGAATACATCCCCGCAGACTCCACAGCCAGGGTCGCGCCAGGCATCCTCTCGCGATACTTGTGCCTCCTGCACATCGTCCTGCAGCTGAAAACCGAACGAAAACGCGAAAACGGGGACATCCATCCATTGACATCAAAATATAGCCGTTAGCAATATTTTGATGATGTCAGGGTTTGTCAAAGTGT
Organism: Gammaproteobacteria bacterium; assembly: GCA_024275915.1. Taxonomy (GTDB): domain Bacteria; phylum Pseudomonadota; class Gammaproteobacteria; order UBA6429; family Thiohalophilaceae; genus JAJRYG01. The sequence continues at coordinate 60,705 of JAJRYG010000058.1, read as the reverse complement.
GCCTCATTTTGTCGCGCAAGCCCGGCATAGATGAACGGCTGCCTTCCCCTTCCACTGACTGGTTAGTCTGTGGCCCAGTATCACCTGGCGCACTTTTATTCAGGGAATTGTTGCACAGACTCATCAATTTCCCTTGAATCTTTACCAGTTCCTCTCGTTTTGGATTAAATCTCCAGCCTGGTATTGCAGAAGGTCATTATCCTGGTGGTTTCAATGTGTGGGTCCCAAATTTCTCATTTCTATTTTTCGGGTGAGGTTGTCATTTGTGTCGCAGGGTTCCAATGTGTGTCCCTGATTTCCTCTTTCCCTTTCGATTTTTCGTTTCTTACAGTGTTGTTTTTGCTGCCAAAAAGGTGCGTTTAAGCCATTAAAACAGACTTTTTTCCTGGTATTTATTATTTATTTCAAGGAGTTAGTTTGGTCCGACCCCGTATTGACAAGGTCGATTCTAAAGCACGATCTTTTTCCGGTTTATCTCTTCGACAGGGACAGGTACAGCTGCAGGTTCAATGGTCTGAAAATCGGTACTGCTCAGTTTGCCGTCAATCTGTCTGAGGAGTTTGTCGGCGAAGGCAATGTAGTCGGGGTTGTTGCGATAACTTTCGATAACTGCCGGATGACAAAAACGCACCAGCCAGGAATAGTGGTGGCTGCCCTTGTCTTGAACCGCTTCGCAGCTGAACACCTCGCGAACCCCGGGTATATTCGAGAAGACATGGAGGCCTTCGGCAATGATCATCTCTGCCCTGGCCTGATCCTTGCCTTCGATGCTGTAGACGATCTGGTGTTCCACCGGGATCCAGGACTGACATTGGGCAAGAACCTCGGCAGCCCTACCGGCTGCTCCCCACAGGCGCATGCATCGATCCACCTCACTGGCCACGGCATGGTTAACGTCTCGGCTCAGGCTGGTATAGCTTGCTTGCTTTTCCTTGCCAAGATTTTCCCGGATCTGTTTTGCCGCCACCTCGGCCAGTGCAGAATAGTAGTTGATCTTGGTAACACCATTGGCGATAAGACGACGGTATTGATCATCGGACAGGCCGCTGCCGCCGTGAATGACCAACGGCATACCCAGTGCTTCGTTGATCTGCTTGAGCCGTGTGTAATCCAGTCTGGGCTTGCCTTTCATGCGGCCGTGTACCGTGCCGATGGATACGGCGAGAAAGTCCACGCCGGTGCGTTCCACATAGGCACGGGCTTCGGCCAGTGAGGTATGTGCCAGTTCCCCCGGGAAAGTCTCGGCCCCTTCTCCTTCGACACCGGGAACATAGCCCAGCTCACCTTCCACCGCCACACCACAGGCGTGAGCTGTTTCCACCACCTGTTTGGTGAGGCGGGTATTCTCGGCAAAATCCAGGTGGGAAAGATCCACCAGCACGCCATTGCAGCCCCGATTGATTCCATCGATGGCGGAGTCGAGACTCGCGCCATGATCGAAATGTATTGCCACCGGTACCTGGGCTCGTCTGGCAGCGGCTTCAACGGCGGGCATGATGAGCGGGAAGTTGAATCGTTTGAAATGGGTTTCAGCCAGACTCAGGATCACCGGTGCGCGTGCCCTCTCGGCCGCCATCATAATGCCTTCGAGAAAATCCAGGCTCACCAGCTCAAAGGCACCAACGGCATAGCCATGATTGTAGGCATGCTGGAGCATGTCTTTCATGTCGACGAGGGGCATAGGGTGTTACCTTTTATTTGAATGCATGGGTTGGGGTTATCCGTTACGCAAGGCGGCAATTCGCTCCTGCAGGGGCGGATGGGAAAGAAACAGGCGACGCCAGCCCTGGGCGCCACCACCGGCAATGCCGAAGGCCGCCAGCTGATCCGGCAGGTGGCTTTCGTGTGCCGACTGCAGGCGTTGCAGCGCGGCAATCATCTTCTCCCGTCCCACCAGATGGGCAGAACCGGCATCGGCACGGAATTCACGCTGGCGGCTGAACCACATGACCACGGCACTGGCCAGGAAGGCGAGAAAAATCTCGGCCACGATGGTCGTGACCCAGTAACCGATGCCCGGACCCTCTTCGTTCTTGAATACCAGCCGATCCACTACCCAGCCGATGACCCGTGACAGGAACACCACGAAAGTGTTGACCACACCCTGGATCAGCGCCATAGTGACCATGTCACCATTGGCAACATGGCTGATTTCGTGGGCCAGCACGGCTTCGGCCTCATCCCGCCGCATGCCGGACAGCAAACCGGCACTCACCGCCACCAGGGCATTGTTGCGCGACATGCCGGTGGCAAAGGCATTGATATCCGGAGCCGGGTAGATGGCCACCTCGGGCATGCCAATACCGGCCTGCTCGGCCTGACGACGCACGGTCTCCAGCAACCAAGCCTCGGTGGCATTGGCGGGCTGGGTAATGACCCTGGCACCGGTCATGAACTTGGCACTCCATTTGGACATGGCCAGGGAAATGAACGAACCGGCAAAGCCGATGATGGCGGCGAAAGCCAGCAGGTTACCCAGGTCCAGGCCATAATTGGCGGTAAAGTAGCTTTCCAGCCCGAGCAGGCGCATGGAAATGCTCAGAACAATCAATACACCGATATTGGTCAGCAGAAAAAGGGCAATTCGTTTCATCTTTTTTTGTCCTTCTCACTAGAGGTCATCAGAATCATCAGGCCAGGCGAGTGTCCAGTTCATCACGCATCAGGGCCAGTACTTTTTCCCGCAGACTGCTGGCCATGTAATGATAGTAGTTCAGGGTACAGCTCACTGGCGTGTGTAGTGTGGTGCGGCCGCTATCCTGAAATTCAACCCAGGCCAGCACCGGCAAATCGTAATGAGTCTGATCCACCACTACCCAGCAGTCTTCCTCGATGATCAGGGCCAGTTGCCTGAGTGTCGGCAGCTCGACGCGCAGCGGCATCTCCAGGTGCATGCGGGCACGGCGCCACAGGTTGTACAGGGCCGCGTCGATATCCACACGACGCTCGGCATAAACAGGCATGTCCTCGATACGTGTGGTCATCGCCCTCGCCCCGTACCCCTTAGCCGGTGAGACTGGCAAACAGCAGGGGTAGCTGTTCCGGCAGTCGATCCACATGCTCGATGACCGTATAGTTGTTCTCACCAAAGATGCGCTTGACATAGTTGTCGGCATGGGGGTCCAGTGTCAGACAGTAGGTCAGCACGCCGGTGGAGTACAGTTCTTCCACTGCCTTCTTGGTATCGTGGCGCAGGTGCTGGGGATCCATCTCGTCGATGTCTGCCGGTTCACCGTCGGTAACCAGCAGGATCAGCTTGCGTTTTTCCTGCTGTTTGAGCAGATGATGGCCGGCGTGACGCAGCGCGGCACCCATGCGGGTGGACAGACCACCTTTCATGCCGGCCAGGCGGGCCTTGGCCTCGTCATCGAAGTGCTGGTTGAAGTCCTTGAAGCGGTAATACTGCACATCATGGCGACCATCCGAGGCAAAACCATGCAGGGCAAAGGGATCACCGATACCTTCGATTGCCGTGGATACCAGGGTCGCCGCTTCACGGGTCAGCTCCAGTACGGTTTTTTCGGAATTGCCGATTTTTTCATTGGTGGATTCGGAAAGATCCAGCAAGACCACCACGGCCAGATCACGGGTCTTCAACACGTTGCGCATGGTGATGCGCGGGCTGGGCTGTTCGCCCATGCGCAAGGCCACCATGGCATCGACCGCTGCATTGATGTCGATTTCATCACCATCCTCCATGCCGCGCTCGCGCTGGACACCTGCCGGCGTCAGCAGATCGATGATCTGGCGAATCCGGTGGGCAATGGGTTTGTGCTCGGTCAGAATATTGTCGATCTGTTCCGGGTCCCCCTTGGGCTGTCGGCGCTCGTAGACCGTGGCCCAGTCGGGCCGATGCAGCTGGATCTGATAATCCCATTCGTGATAGTGGAAAGGTTCCGAGACCGGCTCCTTGCCCCACATTTCGTTGAAGCTTTTGGTGTTGTCAGTCAGGTCGTCCTCGTAGGGGCGCATTTCTGTCGAACACACCCAGATTTCCTGGGCATCGTCCCCGGCCAGCTCGCAATCCACCTCGTTGGCCATTTCGATGACACTGACATGCTTGCGCACCTGGCGCTGGCTGGCGGCAATGTATTCGAAACTCTTGTTCCAGTCGATGTCTTCGAAGTGCCAGATGATCCGGTTGTCATCACGATATGGAATACGGTAACGCTCGAGGATACGCAGACTCGGTACTGCCTTGCGACCGGCAAACAGGTTGTACAGTTCAATCCCCATCATCCAGGAAAAATGGTTGTCGTCCTGGTTGGACTCGATTTCAGCATGAAATTTTTCGACAAAGCCATTGAGCTGTTCGTCCTCACCCTTGACGTTGCAATCGAGCAGTTGCAGGGCCAGGTGTTCCAGTACCGGTACGGTTTCATGTTCAACGGGCTCCTCGTATTCCACCTGCATGATGGAAGACCAGAGCTTTTTCAGCCCAGGAAAACTCTGTACCGCCTTGTACTCCACACGGGCATCTTCGAGCAGGCCGACAAAGAACATCTGTGCCGGGCTGAGTTGTTCGGCCGATACCGAGCAGGTCGAATAGATCATGTGTGATGCCATGTGTGCGGCGGTGGCACGATAGACTTCAAGGCCGGCAATGGCATTGTCCTTGGGACCGATATCATCCAGTGCATCAGGCACGTGGAGAATGCGATCTTCGATATAGGGGCGAAAATCCGTGTAGTCGGCACCGGTGGGGCGCAGGAAGAAATCACGCCCCCACAGGGCACGCAGGTAGAAGTTGATCTTGCGCTGGATTTTGACAAACAGCACACCACGGCGTTCCTTTTCCACCATGGCACGACTGTCTGCCGACTCCAGATTGAAATAGGAAGTCAGGTTATTGAAATCCCGACGGTAAGCCTGGGCACCGAAGTTGGCCCAGCGGCGCAGGCCGCTGAGGGTCAGCTTGGAGAGCAGTTCATCGATGTGGTTGAGCATGGGCCGCAGACCACGTGCGGCGGTGGAAGCCAGCTGGTGGATCAGGGTCAGGTAACCGCGCACCAGCTGGGCATCCCCAAGGTGCCGGGATACGGAAGGCAGGCTGGCAAACAGCAGGGTAATGACCTCGCCCGAGGTCATGGACGAGACTTTCATCGCCGCGGTGATGACATCGGGAATGATGTCCTCGCCACATTCCTTGGCCACCAGTGGCATTTCTTCCAGGTAGGTTATTACCAGATCATGACCCCGGCCAAGATTGGTCAGGGCTCTGGCACCATCCATGTAATCGGCCAGCCCGGCCGGTGACATGATGCGGGCCGCTTCGTGAAACGTGCTTTCGAGCACATCCCTGACTTCGGGTACGGCCTGCTCCAGGAATTCCGCGTAATCTTCAAGCTTGACGGACGACATCAATGCACACCATAAGATAGAGTTGAACGATTTTTGTCGAGACTTTGCTCGGCACCTTGTACTGGATACCCCTTGCGATGTTCAGCCATGGCGGGCTGGCAACTGGCGGCAAGGAACCGGGCTGTGTCTTATCCCAGGAATGTCTGCACCGCCGCATTCAGGGTATCCTGCATGTCCGGATCATCGGTCAACGGAGTCACCATGGTAATGGTACAGGCCGCTTCCGGATCGACGCCCTTGCTGATGAGCTGGCCGGCATAGACCAGCAGGCGGGTGGAGATTCCCTCATCGAGGCCGTGGCCCTTGAGATTGCGGGCACGGTGGGCAATCTGCACCAGTTTTTCGGCCATGGTTTCATCGACACCGGATTCTTTGGCTACAATGGCCACTTCCAGTTCGGTTTCGGGGTAGTCGAAATTCAGGCCACCAAAACGCTGCTTGGTGGACTGCTTGAGATCCTTCATCAGGCTCTGATAACCGGGGTTGTAGGAAATCACCAGCTGAAAGTCCGGGTGGGCCTCGATGAGTTCACCCTTCTTGTCCAGCGGCAGTGAACGGCGGTGATCGGTCAGCGGATGGATCACCACGGTGGTGTCCTGCCGGGCTTCGACCACTTCGTCCAGATAGCAGATGGCGCCAATGCGGGCAGCGGTGGTCAGGGGACCGTCCTGCCATTTGGTGCCATCCTTGTCGAGCAGAAAACGTCCCACCAGATCCGAGGCAGTCATGTCTTCGTTACAGGCCACGGTGATCAGTGGCTTGCCCATTTTCCATGCCATGTATTCAACAAAACGGGACTTGCCACAGCCGGTCGGACCCTTGAGCATCATCGGCATGCGGGCATTGTATGCCGCTTCGTAGTATTCGACTTCCTTGCCAACTGGCTGGTAAAAAGGCTCGTCCTTAATGATGTACTGTTTTGGATCTACACTTGTATCAGACATAATCTTTTCCACTCGATATTGGTTTGACTCTTGGCAGGAATGCCGCTTATTCCTCATCACCGGTTTCAATTTCACCGGACCAACCGGCGGCCTTGGCTTTTTCAAATGCCGCACCATGAATATCGCGATGGCGCGTTGCCAGTTCCTCCGGCAAATTGCTGACCAGGCAGCCATACTTGTCCCACTCGGCATTGACCTTTTGCAACAAAGCGTCAATCCCGGCTAGGTTCCAGCCTTCACAGGTTTCTGATTCATCGATGAGGCCAAATACCCTGGCATCCCTGATGATTTTGCCGATAGTGGTCATGCCACCATTGATATCGTTATCAATCCCGACATAGCGATCCGGTTTGCTCATGCTTTACCTCTTTTAACCCTTGCTGCTGGTTGAACTTCTGTTGGCTGGAAAAGTCCCGACCGCCATATTGCGGCCGGGCTTTCCAGAATGGCTAAACCTAGACGGTTTTACCGCGGTAGATAACCATTGATGCACCTGCAGACTGGGCAAAGTTGTCAAAGCCCAGCAGACGAACGTGATTGTTCGGATGTGCTGCGTGACAGGCTTCGACTTCCTTCAGAATGGCATCCACATCGGTTTCACCAAACATGGGCAGTTTCCACATGTACCAGTAGTGGCCACTGGCGTTTTCCGGTTCGGTGTGTTCGATACCCGGGTTCCAGCCCTTGCTGACGATGTATTCGATCTGCGCGCGGATCTGCTCGGGGGTAAATTCGGGCAAGTAGGAAAAGGTTTCAAACTTGCGGCTCGAGGGATCACTCAAGCTTGACTGATAATCTTGCATGTTATTGCTCCTGAATAAATAACTTTAATTTTGTTGGCCGGTACAGTGCCAACTGGCACTGTACCGGGCAAGGCGATTACTTGTGAGAAACGTCCAGCTTGTCGACAGTGTCGAATTCAAACTTGATTTCCTTCCAGGTTTCCATCGCAGCGGCCAGCTCGGGGCTGTGCTTGGCGGCAGCGGTGAGGATGTCCTTGCCTTCTTTTTCCAGTTCACGACCCATGTTGCGGGCTTCGACACAGGCTTCAACGGCAACACGGTTGGCAGCGGCGCCAGCGGCATTACCCCAGGGGTGACCCAGCGTACCACCGCCGAACTGCAGGACAGAGTCATCACCAAAGATGCTGACCAGTGCCGGCATATGCCAGACGTGAATGCCACCGGAAGCGACGGGCAGGACACCAGGCATTGCGCCCCAGTCCTGGTCGAAGAAGATACCGCGTGAACGGTCTTCTTTGACGTAAGAGTCACGCATGATGTCAATCCAGCCCAGCGTGGCATCGCGGTCACCTTCGAGCTTGCCGACAACTGTGCCGGAATGCAGATGGTCACCACCGGACAGACGCAGGATCTTGGTCAGTACACGGAAGTGGATGCCGTGGTGCGGGTTGCGATCGAGTACCGCATGCATGGCACGATGGATATGCAGCAACATGCCATTGTCCTGACACCACTGTGCCAGCTGGGTGTTGGCTGCCCAGCCACCGGTGATGTAATCGTGCATGATGATGGGTGCGCCGATTTCCTTGGCGTATTCGGCACGTTTCATCATTTCGTCAGAAGTCGGTGCAGTTACGTTCAGGTAGTGACCCTTGCGCTCACCGGTTTCGGCTTCGGCTTTCTGGATGGCTTCCATAACGAAGTCGAAACGGTGACGCCAGCGCATGAACGGCTGGGAGTTGACGTTTTCGTCGTCCTTGGTAAAGTCCAGACCACCACGCAGGCCTTCGTAGCAGGCACGGCCGTAGTTCTTGGCAGACAGACCCAGTTTCGGCTTGATGGTACAACCCAGCAGCGGACGGCCATACTTGTTGAGCATGTCACGTTCGACCTGGATACCCTGTGGCGGCCCATTACAGGTCATCACGTAGGCCAGCGGGAAGCGTACGTCTTCCAGGCGCAGGGCACGCAGGGCCTTGAAGCCGAATACGTTACCAACCAGTGAGGTCATGACGTTGACGACCGAACCTTCTTCGAACAGATCGATGGGGTAGGCAATAAAGGCATAGAAACAGGTGTCGTCGCCCGGTACGTCTTCGATGGCGTAGGCACGGCCTTTATAATAGTCCAGGTCGGTCAGCAGGTCGGTCCAGACCGTGGTCCAGGTACCGGTCGAGGACTCGGCAGCCACGGCAGCGGCCACTTCTTCACGAGGAACACCGTCCTGCGGTGTTACCTTAAAACAGGCCAGAATATCCGTGTCTTTCGGGGTATAATCCGGCATCCAGTACGTTTCGCGGTATTCTTTTACACCCGCGTCATAAGTTTTAGCCATTTTGCTCTCCAGTGTTCATCAAATGAGTTATGTCGCGGCACTTACCGCGTGGGTAGACATAATGCGCAAACCCGGTTATAAATAGAAATCAATGGTTTCTATTGTTAACATAGATGATCGCCTATGTCCTATTCCACCGCCGACAAACTCATCCGCCACGTCACCCTGCGCCAGCTGCAGATCCTCGAGACCGTGATCCGCCTCGGTGGCTACACCCGCGCAGCCGAGGAGCTGCATCTCACCCAACCCACTATTTCCATGCAAATCAAGAAGTTGTCCGAGACACTCGGCCAGCCCCTGCTGGATCAGGTGGGCCGACACATCCAGCCTACCCCGGTGGGTCGGGAGGTGTATGCCGCGGCCCGGGACATCCTCGATCGCATGGTATCGCTGGAGGAAGCCACCAACGAGCTTGAACAGGTGGTAAAGGGGCCGCTGCGCATTGCCGTCATCACCACGGCCAAATATTTCATGCCCCACCTGCTTGGAACGTTCATCACCGAGCACCCGCAGGTCGAACCTCATCTGACCGTCACCAACCGCTCCAAGGTACTGGGGCGCCTGAAATCCAACGAGGATGACCTGTTGATCATGGGCCAGGTGCCTGAACACCTGGAGGTGGAGGCCTACCCGTTTGTCGACAACGAACTGGTGGTGGTGGCCAATCCTCAGCACCCGTTGACAAAGTGCAAGTCCATTTCGCTGGAGCGGCTGAGTGAAGAACGTTTCGTGGTGCGGGAACCGGGCTCGGGAACCCGGCAGGCGGTCGATCGGCTGTTTGCCGAACACGGGCTCAAGGTCAATGCCTACATGGAGCTGGGCAGCAGCGAGGCCATCAAGCAGGCGGTGATGGCCGGTCTGGGACTGTCGGTGCTGTCACGCCACAACCTGCGCCTGGAACTGGAAGGGGATCACATTGCCGTACTGGATGTGGAAGGCTTCCCTCTCATACGCAGCTGGTATGCGGTGCACCTCAAGGGCAAGAAGCTGCCACTGGTACCACGAACCTTTCTCGATTTCCTGCTGCAACAGGGCAAGGACATGCTGCAACTTCCGCCTCACACACGGGCCAGCTCCACCAAAGGCTGATCCGCCTCACGGTGCAGGCAGGCCATTGTCGAGCAGGTACTGCCGTACCGTGCTGGCGGTAAGTGCCGTGCCCCAGACGGTATTCAGTGAACGGGCAAGATAGTCCGCACCACTGCTGATGGGTGCAGAATTCCCGGCCGTCAGCTCATACATGTAAATTTCCATTTTACACATTTCGATCAGCCGGGGCGTCAACCAGCTGACGTCCCGGCCTTCGAGCTGATAATTGCGAATATCCGTGAAGAAAATCTGCATGTCCTGTTCGCCATAGGGGATGTACAGGCTTCTGCCCTTGCCGTTGAGCCGGCTCAGCAGGTAGGCGGCACTGAAGGTGTAATGGCTGGGTAGCAGAATAAAGTCTTCAATCTCACCGTGGCGGGTGATCACCGACTCCCAGGGCGCCGCATCACGGCGCTTGTACCAGAAACCTTCGATCAGGGGGGCATTGGCCTGGGCAAACTCATGGGAAAATCTTGCCGGCAGAATCGTGTCACCATCATCGTGGGGAATGAGCATGGGCATATCCACCCTGGCACTGAGATCCGCCAGAGTGTAGCCACGGTAATCGGTATCGGGTGGCGTGCCGGCACTGGCATAAAAACGCCGCAAGAAGGGATCATAGAACTGCTGATACTGCTGCAGAACCGGGGCGCTGACCAGACCGGGCAATTCCGTGGTGACAAACTCGGTCAAGGCGGCAAAGTCAGTCACGGGAAAAGCCGGCACCACCACGGCAGGTCGCACATTGGCCGGGGCCCTGAGTGCCGCATACAGAGCCTCGAAGCCTCCCCAGGAGCCGCCGATCATGCCAATGCGATCCAGATCGATTTCACTGCGTGTGCCCAGAAAACGCAGGCCCGCCACCACATCCTCGATGTCATTGACCACCGATCCACCGGCATAGAAACGGCCATACGCAACCAGCACACTGACGTTGTTCAACAGATAGACCGAGGCTTCATCTCCAGTCTGCCCGGGACTGGACAGGGAATAACAGATGCTTGCCGATGTCAGGCTGTCATAGTCCGGCCCATCCACATCCGGTACACACAAGGATGCACCACCGCCATTGTCCAGGTGAGCCTTGTACTGATCGGCCCAGCGCTTGTCCACGGCTTCACCACTCCAGTCGATCCCTGCATAGGGCGCGATAACGACAACCACAGAATGGGGGCCGGCTCCATTGGCCTGAAAATACCGGGCATAGGCGTAACCACCATTCCGGTTTGGTAGACGCAGATTTTGATAACGCCAGCTTGCGCCTCCCCGGCTATAGATTCCCGTCGACAGAACCTCCCCTGCATCCTGTGGCCGGGGCTGCGGAGCCGGGGTGTCTCCTCCGCCACAGGCGGTCAGCAAGACCAGGAGCAGAAACAGGAATGGATAGAGTCTGAAATCAGGGGTCATCAGAACAAAATAGCACAATTCCCCCTGATTGGAGACGGCCTTGCTTTACCGTCTTTTTGAAAAGCCGAGAAAAAGTGATCCCGATGATTCCTCTCTGGCTGTGAGGTGTTTCACAACCCCGGGCTCGGTGCTCATCCATTTTGATTGTGATAATTAAAATGCCGAAATATGATCTGTTTTCTTGACAGGCGGTTGAAAACACCGTTATTCGACAGCCTGTGTGCGGTGCAGGGAAGGCCGCCATTGAAAAAGCCCAGGGAAGGGCTTTTTCAACATCCTGTTAAGGGCAACCTGGTTTGAGCGTTTGGAATGCAGTGGGGTGTGTTTCATGGACGAAACCATAACGAAAGGTTCCCTTTCCCCCCGGCAGAGGGACAGGGTGAGGGAATCGAAAGAGCCCAACATATATTTCACCCTTCTGCCTCGCCCCTGCCTGGACAAGACATGCACGTTATCCCTTGTTCGTTACACTTCATTTTTCCTTGGCGGTGGCCGCACGGTCATCAAAGGGGGCGGGATGATCTGCAGCGAGGAAATCACTTTTCCTGTGCTCGCATCAAGAGCCAGAATCTGGCGTATGTAGCGCGCATGCAGGGGTACATAGATCAGTGCATCCGTCCCTTGCTCATGTTCCTGCAGAAAACGCTGATAGATCCGGTACTGAGCCGGTTTTCCGGCATAGCGTTTTTCCATGTCTAGGTCCTGGCGCCGTACTTTCTCCAGAGCCGAGGTGTCGAAGGGCCGGTACAACTCGAGAAGCAGATACAGGGGTACACCGGTGGCCATGACTCGCAGCCGGTACTGTTGCATTGTCTCCTCATCCTCGGGCAGATCGAGGTAGATCAGGGCAGGCCTGGCCCTGTCCAGGGATTCGAGTTTCTCCGCCGTCAGGCCCGCATCCTTGAGCTGGTAACCCGTGACAGGAATGAAATACCCCTCGCTGTAGACCAGCGCCACGGGGCGCTCCCGGTAGAGCGTCCAGCTGCCCCAGACCAGCACACCAATCTGCAGCAGTATCACAATCACCATGTCATACCAGAGTCCCCGCTTGCCCGGCTTGAACAGCAGCAGGGTCAAGCCGGGGCCCACCAACAGGAAAATAACCGCCACAAGCCGGAAGCCCTGCCAGCCGCCATCGGCCATGAACAGGGCCGGGGTGTACCAGCGGTTCCAGCTCAGATACAGGATCACGAGCAGAATGAGCAGACTGATGACGAGGTTGAGAACGAAGGCTTGCGAACGACTCACGGGTAACTGACTCCATGCTGGAAAGTACATGCTGCTGTATTTTATCGGCATCTGCAACAACAGCTTGACAGTATGTTCGGAGTGTAATTTGCCCGAGAAAGTCAGTCCATTGACCCCAGGCGAGAGCAAAACGGCCTGGTTCCGGCCCAATGTCCGTTGGCCGGCGTACCGGATGTTCAGTCGTACAGGCTGGTACCGGTCAGACGATCGAAGAAGCGGGCACGGTAGTAATGACGCTTGTGTTCGGCATCGTCGGTAAATGCCGCCCGGTCGTGCAGCACATTGTTGCTGACCAGGCCCATGCCCGGCTCCAGCAGGCCACGGTAGATACAGGGGGAGTTGCTGTTGAGGATCTTCTTCAGGTAGGCCAGTGCCTCGCGGGTCAGGTCATCATCAGCCCAGATGACGTTGCTGACGCGAATGGTGTAACGCATGTGCAGGTTACCCTCGGCGGTGATGCTGAACACCGGACCGGGCTCTTCCTTGCGTGCCACCTTGCCGTCCTCGATGCGGGCGGGAATGGTCAGGGCATCGGCGGCCATGAGAACCCGGATGTAATCGGGGTTCTGCTCACGCAACAGGATGTAGGCCATCTCGTGATCCATCAGGGCATTCTCGCCACCGCTGGCGGCACGTTGCACCACGTGCAGGTTGAGGGCCTGGATCTGTTCCCTGGCGATGTTGTAGTAACCGTCAGTGTGCCAGTTGATGGCCTTGTTGGTATAGGGGATGTAGTTCTTGCGTACCCCGTCTTCGCGCACTGTCAGCGAGGTCAGTCCGGTTTCGTCGGCCAGCCAGTTCCTGTTCAGACCCTGCAGGCCGAAATACCGGGCCATGGCCAGGGGAATTTCCGGATCCGGATCGGTGCCGGTCTTGCCCGCATAGACCACCATGTTGGCCTTGCGTACCCGTGTCAGCATGGCCTCGAATTCACTTTTTTTCAGACTGCGGGGATCCCCGATTTCCACCACCAGATCGCTGAGATCTTCCGGATAGTTGTGCAGCTTTTCATCACGCCATTGCTGATAGGCCTCGTCGTTGTCAGGGTGAAAGGGGTTGAGCAGGGAGCGGGCTTGGGGCTTGTTCGAATTCATGACATCTCTCGTGGTCGCAGCCTGTGGCAGATAAACAGTGGCAGGCAAGCTTACCCGAAGGAACTTTCCGTGTGTTGACCTGGGTCAATAAGATGTACGAGTAACAAGGGACTGTGGTTGGCGAGCTGGGTGGACGGCGAGACGCCGGCGCTCCTGTCACCCGTCCCTTTCCTCTTGTATCTGCCTTTCAGGTAGTCACTGACGGTCTGTCACGCCCCAGTACCTTGCGGATCCCCACCAGTTCCTCGGCGGCATCGATGAGGTCGCGCAGGTAGTCCTGGGGATCTTCGCTCAGCCGTTCAGGATCGGCTTCGTAGCGTTCGATGTAGACCCGCAAGGTGGCGCCTTCGGTACCGGTGCCGGAGAGGCGAAACACCAGGCGGGCGTCGCCTTCGAAGCCGATGCGGATCCCCTGGCCTTCGGTGACGCTGCCGTCCACCGGATCCGTGTAGCTGAAATCGTCGGCATACTCGACCCGCAAGCCGGCGACAGTCTGCCCGGGCAGTTGGGCGAAGCGCTCGCGCAGTTGCTGCAACTGCGTCGTCACCGCCCCGCTTTCCAGGCCTTCGTGGTCGTGACGGCTGTAGTAGTTGCGCCCGTAGGTCTGCCAGTGGGCCTCGACCACCTGCTGCACCGACTTGCCGCTGGTGGCGAGGATGTTGAGCCAGAACAGCACAGCCCACAGGCCGTCCTTTTCGCGCACGTGGTCGGAGCCGGTACCGAAGCTTTCCTCGCCGCACAGGGTGATGCGTCCGGCGTCCAGCAGGTTGCCGAAGAATTTCCAGCCGGTGGGTGTCTCGTAGCAATCGATGCCGAGCTTTTGCGCCACCCGGTCTACCGCACAACTGGTGGGCATGGAACGGGCCACGCCGGCCAGGCCCTGGCGGTAGCCCGGCACCAGATGGGCGTTGGCCGCCAGCAGCGCCAGACTGTCGGAGGGATTCACGAAAAAACCCCGGCCGAGGATCATGTTGCGATCCCCGTCGCCATCACAGGCGGCGCCAAGATCGGGCGCATTGGCCCCGTACAGGGTTTCCACCAGTTCGTGGGCATAGGTGAGATTGGGATCGGGATGACCACCACCGAAGTCCGTCAAGGGTGTGCCATTGCGCACGGTACCGGCCGGGGCGCCGAGCCGGTGCTCGAATATCTCCGTGGCATAGGGACCGGTCACGGCGTGCATGGCATCGAATACCATGCGAAACGAATCCGAGGCCAGCAGTTTGCCGATGGCATCAAAATCGAACAGCTCTGCCATCTGCTCGGCGTAGTCGGCCACCGGGTCGATGATGCTGACCGTCATATCACCCAGTTGCTGTTCGCCGGGCCGGGACAGATCGAGATCATCGGCCTCGAGGATGCGGTAGCGGTCGATCACCTGACTGCGTTCGAAGGCCTTTTCGGTGATGGACAGGGGCGCCGGGCCGCCATTGCCGGTATTGTACTTGATGCCGAAGTCGGCATCGGGACCACCGGGGTTGTGGCTGGCAGACAGAATGATGCCACCGAAGGTCCGGTACTTGCGGATCACGCAGGAAGCCGCCGGGGTGGAAAGAATGCCACCGGCACCGACGATGACCTTGCCAAAACCGTTGGCTGCCGCCATCTTCAGGATGACTTGCAAGGCTTCGAGATTGAAATAGCGGCCATCGCCGCCCAGCACCAGGGTCTGGCCCTGAAAGTCCCCGAGCACGTCGAATACCGACTGGACGAAGTTTTCCAGATAACCGGGCTGCTGGAATACGCGAACCTTCTTGCGCAGGCCCGACGTACCCGGGCGCTGATCGGAAAAGGGGGTGGTTTTTACCGTATTTATTGTCATTGATTTGGTTCTGCCTGTAGGATGCAATGGTATATCAGGGAAGGCAGAAGCCAACCCCGGGTAGCGACACTAACGCCGCAAGTTTGCCTTGTTATGTTACTGTTCCTTATTCCCAGACAAGATACACAGCCCATATCAACCACGCCACAGAAAGTGTCCACCAAAGCGGAGCCAGCTTTTTCTGAATTTGCGAATGAACCCTCGCTGTTTTCTCATCCATCTCTCTTGATGTAACGTTTCTTCCCTGTTTTCCAAGAGCGAGAAAAATAAACCCCGCTACCGAAACTGCGTACAAGACAGGAACAGCCACGGACAGAAAGCCAATCTCCATGTAATCCCGGTCCATATCTCGCAAAGCAATAATCGGAATGGTAATGGCCACAACCCCGATAATGGTTGCGGCAAATTTTCCATTTACTTGCTGATTCAACAACTTCCTTATCTTTTTCATTTAATGCGTATCACTGGTATCACGTCTTTTTGGCAGATTCTGGCTTATAGTGTCAATTAGGCCAACGCAATTGCCTGAAGATATTTTTTGGTATGTTTTAGAGATTCCCATATAAAACTGTCATCGACACGAATCAGCCCTCCATTGATGGTTGCGAATTCTTTTCTGTCTTTACTCGAAACATGACCACTGTAGTGCATGATTTTATTTCTTACTTTGCGAAGTTGATCTAAGTATTCGTAGCTAGACTGCACATTATCGAGGTTTAAACCAACATACTTAGTAAGATATTTATGTCAAGCATGAAGCTCACTCTTCCCTTTGATATCCCTACTTCCGAGGTTGAGATTCTTTTCAGTTTCATGAATCTCACATATTTCATTCATCCAAAAATCCAAAAGACTATAAATGTTCATAACCATATCAGGCTTGATTAAGTGTGAGAAGCCATGACAGGTTGCCTGAGACTTCTCTGCGTTACTGTCAATTGCTTCTATTGGTGCAACTTTATCCTCAGCTCTTCCCTCCTGAAAATAGTTTATGAAAGTAGCGTTCCATGCTTTTGCAATCATCATCAATCCGGGCCGTCAGTTTCATTGTTCTGTCCTGTCAGTGAGGTATCACTCCATCACCGATTCGGAGGCGATCTTGTGGATACTCAGATCCGCGCCGTTGTATTCCTCTTCCTGACTCAGGCGGATGCCCATGGTGCCCTTTAGAATGCCGTAGACCAGGAAGCCCCCGGCCAGAGCGATGACCACACCAATCAGGGTGCCGGCCAGCTGGCCCATGAAGGTCACGCCGCCCATGCCGCCCAGGGCGGTGGTGCCGAAGATGCCGGCGGCAATGCCGCCCCAGGCGCCGCAGAGGCCATGCAGGGGCCAGACACCCAGCACGTCGTCGAACTTCCACTTGTTCTGGCACAGGGTAAAGGTCCAGACGAACAGGCCCCCGGCCACGGCGCCGGTGATCAGCGCTCCAAGCGGATGCATGATGTCGGAGCCGGCACACACCGCCACCAGCCCAGCCAGCGGGCCGTTGTGGACGAAGCCCGGGTCGTTGCGCCCGGCCAGCAGGGCCACCAGGATGCCGCCGACCATGGCCATCAGGGAGTTGACCGCCACCAGGCCCGAGATGTCGCCGAGCTTCTGCGCCGACATGACATTGAAGCCGAACCAGCCCACGGTCAGCACCCAGGCCCCCAGTGCCAGGAAGGGAATGCTGGAGGGCGGATGGGCATAGACCTCACCGTTCTTGCCATAGCGGCCATGGCGGTGGCCCAGCAGGATCACCGCACCGATGGCAATCCAGCCGCCCATGGCATGCACCACCACGGAACCGGCAAAATCATGGAAGGGCGCGCCAAAAGTTGCTTCCAGCCAGTCCTGGATGCCGAAATTGCCGTTCCAAGTGATGCCCTCGAAGAAGGGGTAGATGAAGGCGACGATGACGAAGGTCGCCAGCAACTGGGGATAGAACCGGGCCCGCTCGGCGATGCCGCCGGAGATGATGGCCGGTATCGCCGCAGCAAAGGTCAGCAGAAAGAAGAACTTGACCAGCTCGTAGCCGTTGTTCACGGTCAGGGCCTGGGCGCTGTCGAAGAAACCCACGCCGTAGGCCACGTAGAAGCCGATGAAGAAATAGGCGATGGTGGAGGCGGCAAAGTCGGTGATGATCTTAACCAGGGCGTTGACCTGGTTCTTCTTGCGCACCGTGCCCACTTCCAGGAAGGCGAAACCCGAGTGCATGGCCAGCACCATGATCGCCCCAAGTAGTACAAACAACACATCCCCTGCGGTATTCATGGCTCCCATACTTCTCTCCCCATACGTTTGTGGTTGTAGTCGGTGTCAACGAAGCACGACCCTTCGATGACAGGGGGCATTATCGCCAGCCATCCGTCCGG
Organism: Gammaproteobacteria bacterium; assembly: GCA_024275915.1. Classification (GTDB taxonomy): domain Bacteria; phylum Pseudomonadota; class Gammaproteobacteria; order UBA6429; family Thiohalophilaceae; genus JAJRYG01. Next base: position 43,085 of record JAJRYG010000058.1, on the reverse strand, counting down.
CTGCAACCGGACTTGTCAGGCGGCAGAAAATGTGTGATTCAACAGCCTGTCAATCGTTGGCCTTTGCCTGCTGCCAGGCCGCCTCCATGTCTTCGAGGCTGGCGGTTGCGAAACCGGCCTGGCCGCCAAGGGCCTGTTCTACCTTGCGAAAACGTCGTTCAAACTTGCCACTGGCCTCGCGCAGGGCCGTTTCCGGATCCACGTCCAGATGCCGGGCCAGGTTGACACAGGCGAACAGCAGGTCGCCGATTTCTTCCTGCTGGCGTGCCTTGTGGCCGGTCTCGATTTCAGCCTGCACCTCGGCCAGTTCCTCGTGCAGCTTGGCGATGACGTCGCCGACATCGGGCCAGTCGAAGCCCACCCGGGCGGCGCGGCGCTGCAGCTTGGCGGCCCGGCTCAGGGCCGGCAGGGCCAGGCTGACACCATCGAGAATGCCCGGCGCCTGTTCGCCGCCTTTTTGCTCGCGTTCTCGGCGCTTGTGCATTTCCCAGGCCTCGGTCTGCTGCTCGGCCGACTCCACCGTCTCGTCGGCGAACACATGGGGGTGGCGGCGCACCAGCTTGTCGCAGATGTGCCGGGCCACGGCGTCGAAATCGAAACGCCCTTCTTCCTTGCCAATCTGGGCGTAGAACACCACCTGGAACAGCAGATCGCCCAGTTCGTCGGGCAGGTGGGCCAGGTCGTTCTGCTCGATGGCATCGGCCACCTCGTAGGCTTCTTCCAGCGTGTAGGGCACCAGAGAACGGTAGGTTTGCTGCCGATCCCAGGGACAGCCCGACCGGGGATCCCGCAGCCGTTGCATGATTTCCAATAACTCGTCGATGGCGTTCATGTTTTTTTCCTGTGCTGTTGGTCTGTGTGCCGGGCAAACGCCGACTCACCCAACGCCCGATGCCCGTCATGGACAGTCCGATGCCGTGAAGGGCTCCCCTGTCTCGGCTTGACGGCCTGCGGTCGTTTCGGGCATCCCTGCCCTCTCACGACATTTGTACTTCCTGCACGGCGTCGTTGTGTACCCGGCTTCACAGATTCCCTGCAAATGGTACACTTTGCCGGCAACGAGAACGAATAATAAAAAAAGGATTTGACCCTGAACAGCGCTTCCGCCACCCCAGCCATCGATACCATGCACGCGGTGCAGACACCCGAAGGCATCGAACTGCACCTGCCGGTAGCCGGTATCGTGCCCCGGGCCGCGGCCTGGTTGATCGACCTGCTGATCCGCGCCGTCATCTACCTTCTGCTGGGCCTGACGCTGATGCTGCTGGGCGACACCGGAACCGGCCTGTTCCTGATCGCCACGTTCATCGTCGAGTGGTTCTACCCGGTGCTGTTCGAGGTGCTGCGCGACGGCCAGACGCCGGGCAAACGCGCCTATGACATCCGCGTCATCCATGACGACGGCACCCCCATCGGCTGGAGCGCCTCATTGATCCGCAACCTGTTGCGGGTGGTGGATTTTCTGCCCCTGGCCTACGGCTTCGGGCTGCTGAGCATGATGCTCAACCGGGATTTCAAGCGCCTCGGTGATCTGGCCGCCGGCAGCCTGGTAATCTATGTTCAGGCCATCCCCGAAGCACCCGATCTGCCCGAGGTGCCGCCGCTACGCCCCGACTGGCCACTGAGCCTCGAAGAGCAGCAGGCCATCATCGCCTTTGCCCAGCGCAGCCGAAGCCTCACCGAAGAACGGGCACGGGAGCTGGCCCTGCTCACCGTGCCGCTGGTCGAGCCTGCACGCCAGCCGGTGCAGACCCTGCAGGGCATGGCCAACTGGCTGATGGGCAAGCGTCCCGACAGCGACAAACAGGCCCGCACATGAACCAGGAACAGTTCATCGCCAGCCACGAAGCCAGCTGGCAGCAACTGGAGGCCTGGCTGGAAAAAACCGCCACGGGCACGAGAACCGCCCCGCCCCGTGGTGACTTTGCCAGCCTTTATCGGCAGACCTGCCAGCACCTGGCCCTGGCCCGTTCGCGCCTGTACAGCCATCAGCTGATCAACCGCCTCAACCGGCTGGTGGTGCTGGGCCACCAGAGGCTCTATGGCAACCAGCGCCACTTTGGCCACGACATGGCCCGCTACCTGCTTGCCGACTTCCCCGCCGCCGTGCGTGCACGCTGGAAGCTGGTGCTGACCAGCGCGCTGCTGTTCTACCTGCCACTGGTGGGCATGCTGGTGGCCATCCAGGTCGATCCCGACATGGTCTACACGGTGCTCGACGGCGGCAGCCTGCGCCAGATCGAAACCATGTACGATCCGGCCAGCCCCGAGCGGGTGGGACGCACGGCCGAACGGGCCGCCGACTCGGATCTGATGATGTTCGGCTTCTACATCAAGAACAACACCGGCATCGGCTTTCAGACCTTTGCCGGTGGCCTGCTGCTGGGGCTTGGCAGCCTGTTCTACATCATCTTCAATGGCATCTACATCGGCGCCATTGCCGGACACCTCACCCAGCTGGGCTTCATCGAGACCTTCTGGGGCTTCGTCGCCGGTCACAGTGCGCTGGAACTCAATGCCATCGTTCTGTCGGGGGCCGCCGGGCTGCAACTGGGCATGGCGCTGATCGCCCCGGGACGGCGTACGCGCCTGCGTGCCCTGCGCGAAGAAACCCTGGGCGCCCTCTACATCATGTACGGCACTGCCGGCATGTTCATCCTTGCCGCCATGGTCGAGGCCTTCTGGTCCTCTTCTCCCCTGTTCAGCCCAATGGTCAAATATGCCGTGGGCCTTGGCCTGTGGCTGATGGTGCTGATCTATTTCCTCTTTGCGGGCCGCCATGCAACTCGATAGGATCACCATCGCCATCCGCCATCGCCACCATCGCGAGGCCATGGACCTTGGCCTGCGCCTGGTGCAGGCCCACTGGCGGATTGCCTACAAGACCTGGCTGGCCTTTCTGTTGCCCCTGTTCGTCGTCCTGTGCATTGTCTTCAAGGACATGATGTGGATAGTCGGCTTCATCGTCTGGTGGCTCAAACCCCTGTATGACCGCATTCTGCTGCACGTCTTCAGCCGTGAGCTGTTTGATGAAACCCCGCGTGTCGGCGACACCCTGCGGCAGATCCCGGCCATGTTCCGCAGCGGCCTGCTCTGGCAACTGACCTTTTTGCGCTTCATGCCAACCCGCAGCTTTGCCCTGCCCCTGTGGCAACTCGAAGGACTCAAGGGCCGCAAGCGGCGGGAACGTAGCCGGCTCCTTGCCAGCCGTGCCCGTGGCCATGCCATCTGGCTGTTGATCATCTGCGTGCACATGGAAGCCTTTTTTACCCTGGCCCTGTATGGCCTGATCTACATGCTGTTGCCGGCCAACCTGGGGCTGGACAGCATGCTGGATTTCTTCTCCGACACCTCATCCTACTGGGTCGAAGTCATGACCAGCAGCCTGTACCTGCTGGCGATGCTCGCCGTGGAACCCTTCTATGTTGCAGGCGGCTTCATGCTCTACATCAACCGTCGTACCGAACTGGAAGCCTGGGACATCGAAATCGGCCTGCGCCGGCTGGCGCAGCGTCTGCAGGGGCTCAAGACGGCCGCTGTGATCCTGCTGCTGGTGGGCCTGAGCGCCATCCACCCCGGGCCGGTGCTGGCCGGGGATCCTCCCGCCGACCGGCTGCCTGCCGATGAATCCCGGCGGGTGATCGGCGAGATCCTCGCCAGCGAAGAATTCGCCACCATGCAGACCATGACAATCTGGCTGCCAAAGAGCTGGGCGGGCTTCGAGGATAGCGAGCGTGATTCCGAACCGCTGCAGCTGCCGGGTATCAGCCTGTGGTTTGCCGACAGCCTCAAGCTGCTGGTGATCCTCACCGTACTGGCCGTGCTGGTGTATTTCCTCGTCAACTACAGCCACCTGCTGACCGGCCTGCGCCGTCCCGACAAGCAAACGTGCCCGCCACCGCCCAGCCACCTGTTTGGCAAGGAACTGCAACCCGAAACCCTGCCCGATGACATCAGCGCCGAGGCCCGCCGCCTGTGGCAGCACGGTGATCACCGCCAGGCCCTGGGGCTGCTCTACCGCGGCAGCCTGAGCCGGCTGATCAATCTGGATCACCTCGCCCTGCACGACAGCATGACCGAGGCTGATGTGATGCAGGCAGTCAGACAGGCCCGCCTGCCAGCGGGCAAGACCCGCTACCTGGAAACGCTGACCCGGGCCTGGCTGGCGCTGGCCTACGGTCATCGTCCGCTGGACGAGCAGACCGTTCAGCCACTGTTGCAGCAATGGCCGCAGTACTTCGAGCAGGAGGCCGTGCATGAGTCGTAGCGCCACGATCATCAGCGTGCTCGTTTTCCTGCTGCTGGTGCTGCTGGGCTTCTGGCTGTCCCAGAACCTGGTCAAGAAGGAAATCATCCTGCCCGTTGGCCTGCAGGGCGAGGCGGCCCGCAACCCCTTGCTGGCTGCCGAGCGATTTCTCACCACCATGGGCGTACCAACCCGCCCCATCGACAGCATCAAGGATATGCAGGAAAAGCCCCGGCCTGGTGATGTATTGCTGATCAGCTCCGACCGCCAGACTCTGGGAGAAAGACACAGTCAGGCACTGCTCGACTGGGTGAAGGCCGGCGGCCATCTGGTCGTGACCGTGGCCCATGTGGTGCCGGAAGAATATGAAAAGCAGGCCGAGGACGGTCCTCTCCTTGTGCGAGTCAGGGTGCGCGACCCCCTGCTCGACGCCCTGGGACTGTCGGTGCGCTATCTGCTGGACAAGGATCAGGACGAGCGAGTCAGCAGAGCCCGCCTGCCCGGCCACGGCAAGGAATTGCAGGTGCAGTTCAACCCCGCCTTCTTCCTCCATGGCGCCCGCCGCGGTGACTTCGTCATCGATACCGGACAGGGCATCGCCCTGCTGCAGCGCCGCCTGGGTCGGGGCCGCATTACCGTGCTGTCGGGCATGCATTTTCTCGAATTCCGGCGCCTCGGCGAATACGACCACGCCCGGTTTCTCTACGCGCTGGTGGAAAACGCCCGCCATGTCTGGCTGATGAGCAGCAACGACATGCCGCCCCTGTGGCGCTGGCTGTGGGACCACGCCCGTGAAGCGGTGATCGCCGCGGCCCTACTGTTGCTGCTCTGGCTGTGGTCGAAGCTGCCCCGCTTTGGCCCCCTGCAACAACAGCCCCCGCCGGTGCGCCGACGCATCATGGAACACATCGAGGCCAACGGCCATTTCCTCTGGAAACAGCGCCAGCTGGCACGCCTGGTCGAAGCGGTGCGCGAGGCCCTGGAGCACACCGCCCTGCATCGCCATCCGGCCTGGGCCGGCATGAGCGCAGAAGAAAAAGTCGCACACATCGCCCAGCTCGGCGGGCTGGGCATCGACGAGGCCCGGCAGTTGCTGGGCCTGGTACCAAACGAGCCCGTTAGCCGGCACCACCGGGAATTCACCCGACTCATCGAAAAACTGGAACGCATCAGGAAACGACTATGACCATGGAAACCCACCCCGTCCCGACCGAAGAACAGTTCAACCAGGCTCATGCCCTTACCCGCCGGCTGCGCGAGGAGATCGGCAAGGCCATGATTGGTCAGCAGACGGTCATCGACCAGGTGCTGATCGGCCTGCTCAGCGCCGGCCATGTGCTCATCGAGGGGGTACCGGGGCTGGGCAAGACCCTGCTGGTGCGTGCCCTGGCCCGCTGTTTCAACGGCCAGTTCAGCCGCATCCAGTTTACCCCGGATCTGATGCCCACCGATGTTACCGGCCACGTCATGTACGACATCAACAACGCCCAGTTCAACCTTCGCAAGGGCCCGGTATTCACCTACCTGCTGCTGGCCGACGAGATCAACCGCGCCCCAGCCAAGACCCAGTCGGCCCTGCTGGAGGTGATGCAGGAAGGTCAGGTGACCCTGGAAGGCAAGGCCCTGGACGTGCCGCGGCCCTTCATGACTCTGGCCACCCAGAACCCGCTGGAACAGGAAGGCACCTACCCCCTGCCCGAGGCCCAGCTGGATCGCTTTTTGCTGAAAATCCTCATCGATTACCCGGACGAATCCCAGGAACAGCATCTGGTCAGTCAGGTCACCCATGGCGCCGTGGGCGACAGCCTCGACGTCAGCCAGATCACGCCGCTGGTGAAACCGGACAGCATCCTCAGCCTGCAACAGATCAGCGCCCACCTGCAGGTGGACAAGCAGGTGGTGGACTATGCCGTGCGCATCGTCCGCGCCAGCCGCGACTGGCAGGGCATCAATGTCGGTGCTGGTCCCCGTGGCGGTATCGCCCTGATCCGTGCCGCCCGCGCTGCCGCCCTGCTGGCCGGGCGCGACTTCGTCTCCCCCGACGACATCAAGGCCGTGGCCCTGCCCGCCCTGCGCCACCGCATCATGCTGGCACCGGAGCTGGAACTGGAAGGCCACGATGCGGACCATGTGCTCGAAGCCCTGCTCAACAAGGTGGACGCGCCGCGCCAATGATGCCGACACGCCGATTATTACTGGTGCTGGCTGCATTGATGCTGGCTGCGCTACTGTTCCCTTTTGCCGCCAGTCAGTACCCCGCCCTGCAATCTGCCTGGTGGACGCTGTTTGCCCTGGCCATGCTGGTCGCCACCCTCGATGCCGTGCAGGCCTGGCGCCTGCCGGTTCCCGAGGTACGGCGTCACCTGCCCGGTTCCCTGGCCCTGGGGGTGGAAGACCGAATCAGCCTGCGTCTGTCCCACACCGGCAAACCCCTGACCCTGGATCTGCATGACCATCATCCGGCCAGCATGCAGGCAGAGGATTTGCCCGTCACCCTCACGCTGCCTGCCGAGGGTTTCATTGAGCACCGCTACCGGGTCACTCCGCTCGAACGGGGCGAACTGGCCTTTCCCCTCATCCAGCTGCGCCTGCACTCACCCCTGGGGCTGTGGCGGCGCAACATTCGCCTGCCCCGCCACGAAACCCTGCGCGTCTACCCCAACTTTGCCGCCGTGGCCAGGTACACCCTGCTGGCAGCCGACAACCGCCTCAGTCAGATGGGCATCCGCCGGCAACGCCGCCGCGGCGAGGGCCAGGACTTTCACCAGCTGCGCGAATACCGCGATGGCGATCCCCTGCGCCAGATCGACTGGAAAGCCAGCTCGCGCCTGCGCAAGCTGATCTCGCGCGAATACCAAGAAGAGCGGGATCAGGAAATCATCTTCCTGCTCGACTGCGGCTACCGCATGCTGGCCCGCGACAGCGAGCTGTCCCACTTCGATCACAGCCTCAATGCCATCCTGCTGCTGGCTTGGGTAGCCCTGCGTCAGGGTGACGGTGTGGGCTTTGGCAGTTTCAGTGGCAACGAACGCTGGCTCAAGCCGGTCAAGGGCAGCACCCGCATCAACCACCTGTTCAACACCCTCTACGACCTGCAGCCCAGCACCGAAGTGCCCGACTACGCTGAAGCCGCCACCCGCCTGCTGGTGCGGCAAAAGAAACGTGCCCTGGTGGTGCTTCTCACCAACCTGCGCGATGAAGACAACGTGGAACTGATCCCCGCCATTCGTCTGCTGCGCCAGCGCCACCTGGTTCTGGTGGCCAGCATGCGCGAACAGGCCCTGGACCAGGAACTGGAACGGCCCATCGACGACTTCAACCAGGCCCTGCGCCACGCCGCCACCCGTGACTACCTGCTGCAGCGCGAACAGGCCGTCACCCAGATCCGCAACACCGGCGTACTGTGCCTGGACGTCAACCCGCAGAACCTTTCGGTCTCGCTGGTCAACCAGTACCTCGACATCAAGGCCGGTGGTCTACTGTGATGCAGGTTCGACAGGATGCGGGCAAAGTCCTTCCCGGAACTTCCTTCAGGCAGGCCACGGACAACGCCATCCCCTCACCCTTGCTTTTTGACCGGCCTGATCGCCCCTGAACAGACCGCAAAAAATTGCGTTTTGCAGTTTCCCGTCCGCTGTCTTCTTGATAAGGTAAGCCCATCTGCCCCACCCCCCCCGGTGGAGGTGGAACTTGGGGAGTTTCAGGAATAAAAGAATCAAAACAGGAGAAAGAAGGATGAGTGAAACCACACCTTACACAACACCCAATGCCACGGTTGCCGATCCAGGCGGGGAATATGGGCAAATCAACGTCTTTTCCTTCGCCGGGCGGCTTGGCCGGCTACGTTATTTTGTCTACACCATCGGCGTCTTGTTCGTCGGCATGTTGCTGATGGGGATCCTCGGTGGAGGCGCCGCCATGATGACCGGTGGAGCCGATCCACAGACCATGAGTGGTGCGGCCGTGGGTATCATGGTCATACTCTATCTGGCCATCCTCGTCATCATGATCATGCTGGGGATCCAGCGCCTGCATGACCTGGACAAGACCGGCTGGCTGCTCCTGCTCAATATAATCCCGTTCATCAATGTATTCTTTGCCCTTTACCTGCTGTTTGCGCGAGGTACACTCGGCCCCAATCGCTACGGTAATCCACCTCCACCCAACAGCACCGGTGTCGTGGTTGCTGCCTGGATCGTGGGGATTCTCTACTTTGGCATGGTTATCGGATCGGTCATGTTTTCCGCCTCGATGACTGCCGGCAACATGGGCACCTATTGATCAGCTTCGCTGCCCCCTGAAGGGGGGCAGTTCTTCCCCGCTTACCCTCCCGGAATATTCTGCGGCAACACCAGATCCAGCGCCTCGCCAAATTTGGTCCCGGCATCGGCAAACAGCTGCGGCATGACCGATTCGTCCAGCCCCAGGGTCTCCCAGGCCTTCTCGTCCACCGGCTGAATGAGCATTTCCACGTCCACATCCAGGCCCTGCTCGGCCATGCCGGTCATGGCATTGGCAATGTGGACGATGGCCACTTCGATTTCAAACTCCCCGGCATCGCCCGGAAAATGGTGGTAGCGCACCGCATTGATCAGAGACTGGGGCATTAGCCAGCTGCTGAGCAACTCGCCTCCCACTTCGGCATGATCGAAGCCGAGCATGTCCTGTTCGATTTCAAAATCCAGCCCTTCGCGCGCGTTGATTTTGTCCTGCAGAAGACGAGCCTGGTCGGGCAGGCGGTTACAGATGATGAGCTTGCCAATGTCGTGCAGCAGGCCGGCGACGAAAAGGCGCTCGCTGTGCAGCACATGACAGCGTTCGGCCAGCAGCCGTGCCACCACACCACAATACACGCTGTGGCGCCAGAAACGCACCATGTTGAGTACCTCGGTGGGGATGCGGGAGAAGATTTCCACGGCCGAGGCGGCAATCACCAGGCCGCGCAGTTCTCGCAGACCAATGATGGCCACGGCACGGGAAACGGTTTCGACCCGTGAAGAAAAACCATAGAAGGAACTGTTGACGATTTTCAGCAGACGGGCGGTCAGTCCCGTGTCCTGACTGATGACCTGGCCAAAATCACTGGCCGAGGTATCGGGGTCGTCGAGCATCTCGTTGACCCGAAGGCAGACTTCCGGCAGGGAGACCAGCCGGATCGAACCGGTGACCAGACTCTTGGCGGTAGGCTGATCTTTTTTCTGCTGTTGTTCGTTGAAACCCATCGACTCCCCCATCGGTATCAGGGTATAGCGGCTGACCGCATGAGGAGCTTTAGCAGGCGGTTGAAAACGACCTTTTGCAACCGCCAGTCAAGGACAGACGTGGCAAGCCGGTTCTGACGGCCTGTTTTTTGCTTGTTTGCGTGCCGAAAAGTTTGGCGCAGCGCCTTCCGCCTTCCGGCCTGTCTCAATCGACCACATCAGCGACGATGTCGTCGAGCAGTTTCTCCACCGCCTGCAGGGCCTCACGGGATTCCTTGCTGCCCACCGGGATTGGCCGGCGGAAGGCCACATGCACGATATCCTTCTCCCCCGGCAGGGTATAGATGGCGATGATGTAAGGGCAGAAGATAATGTTGTGGGGATTGGCTTCCATCATGCGGCGTGAAACCGTGGAGCTGCAGAATTCCAGCGCTTCGGCATCGTTGTAGATTTTCTTGCCGAGGCCAAGATCCTTGCCGGTGCGGGCCAGCATGTTGCCGATATGGGAAACATTGTTGATGATCATGCCGCGGTCGGTAATGGCCATTTCGATGTCATCCCGGACATCGGCAAACGTCCCTTCGACGACAAAGCGCTTCATGTGCGCCAGCTCTTCTGCCTGTACCCCCAGACCTACCACCGCCAGCATCATGCTGGCCAACATCCAACGTAACATTCCAACCTCCATAACTCTTGATCCAATCGCCCGGCCATCGCCCCCGATGTGGCTGCCGCAGCGGATACACAGGAAAAAACCTCCGGGATTGAGCCCTTTCCGAAAACAATGACATGCCGTGATATGACAGAAATGTGCGGGAATTACCGCAAAAATCCCGTTAAATCCATCTCCAGGCGCTAAACATCGGCCCTCCGGATCCGATAACTATACTTGAAGCCTGCTCAAACCGGTATCTGAAATCGCTGCAAATGATAACTTTACTGCAAAATGAAAACATATATGCCGCACGGCTATGGCAAACCGGGGCACAAAAAGATATTCTTGGTGCGGATTTTACGATAACAAGCGGAAGTGAACGCGAGTCATGACCTCCCCCACCAAACCTCGCATTCTCACCGTGGATGACTCCCGGGTCATGCGGCGTGCAATGTCAAAAGTGCTGGGCAAAAGCTACGATGTCGTCGAAGCCGAGCACGGCGAAGATGCCTGGACCATTCTGTCCAATGACCCCACTATTCAGGTGGTTTTTACCGATCTGTCCATGCCTTACCTGGACGGTTTCGGCCTGCTCGCGCGTCTGCGCAGCGCCAGTGACAGCCGTCTCAATCACATTCCTGTCATCATCATCACCGGCAAGGAAGACGACGAGGAAACCAAGCAGCGGGCGCTGGACAACGGCGCCAACGACTTCATCACCAAGCCCTTCGATTCGGTGCAACTGCAGGCCCGGGCCCAGGCCCATGTCCATTTCGAGGCAACCCGCAACAAGCTGAATGAAACCTCCGACCGGCTGGAACAGCAGGCAGCCGTCGACGAGCTGACCGGGCTGGGAGGACATCGTTACTTTCTCAAGGCAGCCGAGGAGCAACTGGCCTACAACCAGCGCCATGGTGGCCAGTTCATCATGCTGCGCATGGACATTGATGATTTCAACCGCCTGTTCCTGCGTGTCGGCAAGGAGCAGGCCAATTACGTGATCCGGGGTGTCGGTGAATTACTGGCCAAAAGTGTCCGTGCCGAGGACATGGCTGCCCGCATCGGGCTGGCAAAATTTGCCATGATCATGCGTGAAACCCGTGTCGAAGATGCCACTGAAACCGCCCGCCGCCTGCTGGAAAAGGTGGCCAGCCTGACCTTCGGTACGATTGAGAAGAAAATCAAGATCACCTGCAGTATCGGCATTCTCGAGCCCGAGCTGAGTCATTTCGACAACATCAAGGCCATCATCAAGGAAACCAGCCGCTATCTGGACAAGGCCATGAAAAACGGTGGCAACCAGGTGGTGGTCAAGTCGCTGCTCAGCCAGCCCGCCGAAACTCAGGGGATGTCCATCGCTGCCGCCCTGCACCTGCTGGAAAATGAGCACGAGGAGTCCCTCAAACCCCATATCAACAGCCTGATCCAGCAGCTGGTGCCGCTGCTGGATTTCATTGCCCGCAATCTGGACGGCGAGGCTGCCGACGATTTCAGCGAGATCAGCCAGCAACTCAAGGCACGCCTGTAAAGCGCAAAGCCTACAAACCGGCCCACCAGCCACGCAGCCGCAAGCCCCAACCGGTGGTATAGCCACTTTCACGAAACACGATACTGTCACCGGCATCGACAAAGAAGCTGGCCGGTACGGCCCGTACACCAAAACGCCGGGCAATGCTGCCATCGGGATCGTTGATGACGGGGAAGTCGAGCCCGTTTTGCTGCATGAACCTTTGGATTTCCGCCACATCTCCCGATTGCATGGCAATGGTGATCACTGGGTAGTCCTCGCTCAAGGCCTGCACGGCATCCTGTTCGAGACGGCAGATGGAGCACCAGGTGGCCCAGAAGTGGATCAGGATCGGTCGTGGCGCCTGGCGAAGATCGAATACCCGACCGTCGAGCTGCACGGCCTGCAAGGCCGGCACCTCGCCATCGACCATGTCCCGCAGGGTCCAGCTGCGCACCAGGGCGAGCACCAGCAGGACAAATATCCCGTCCATGAGCAGTCGGGCCAGTTTGTTGCTGCGGAGCTTTTTGTAACGGGCTAGGTGTTTTTGCATGGGAAAGGGCCGGGGCCTCAGCAAGGCCCCGGCCTGCCGGGGATCAGTCTTCGAAGCGTTCGAAGATCAGCGTGGCGTTGGTGCCACCGAAACCGAAGCTGTTGGACATGACCCGCTTGAGGGTGACGTTTTCCTGCAGCTCGCGGACGATGGGGAAGCCTTCGGCTTCCGGATCCAGCTCGGTGATGTTGGCCGAGGCGGCAATGAAGTTGTTTTCCATCATCAGCAGCGAATAGATGGCTTCGTTGACCCCGGCTGCACCGAGCGCATGGCCGGTCAGTGACTTGGTCGAGGCAATGGCCGGAATGTTGTCACCAAATACTTCCTTGACCGCTTCGAGCTCGCGGGTATCCCCCACCGGGGTGCTGGTACCATGGGCATTGATGTAATCGATGGGGCCCTCGACCGTGGCCATGGCCTGCTGCATGCAGCGCACGGCGCCTTCACCTGACGGTGCGACCATGTCATAACCGTCGGAGGTGGCGCCGTAGCCGGTCAGCTCGGCATGAATGGTGGCACCACGGGCTCGGGCATGTTCCAGCTCTTCCAGTACCAGCACTCCACCGCCGCCGGAGATGACGAAGCCGTCGCGGGTCGCATCATAGGGCCGGGAGGCTGTTTCCGGGGCATCGTTGTACTTGGAGGACATGGCGCCCATGGCATCGAACAGCACGCTGAGGGTCCAGTGCTCTTCCTCGCCGCCACCGGCGAAGACGATGTCCTGCTTGCCCATCTGAATAAGCTCGGAGGCATTGCCGATGCAGTGGGCACTGGTGGAACAGGCCGAGCTGATGGAATAGTTGACGCCCTTGATCTTGAAAGGCGTGGCCAGACAGGCCGAGTTGGTACTGGACATGGCACGGGTCACCATGTACGGCCCGACCCTTTTCACGCCCTTGGCACGCAGGATATCGGCAGCCTCCACCAGGTTGGAAGTGGACGGACCACCTGAGCCCATGATCAGGCCACTGCGGACATTGGAAATGTCCGATTCTTCCAGCCCGGCATGCTCGATGGCCTCCTGCATGGCCAGATAATTGAAGGCCGCACCATCGCCCATGAAGCGCTTGAGCTTGCGGTCGATGAGTCCGGCCAGGTCCAGCTTGATGGGACCATGAATCTGTGAACGAAAACCCAGTTCGGCATAGGTTTCACTGAATTCGATGCCGGACCTGCCGGCACGAAGGGCTTCGGTAACTTCCTGCTTATTCGCACCGATACTGGAAACGATTCCATAACCGGTAACAACAACTCTGCGTAGTGACATTTGGATCAAAAACCTTCGGTCGATGTAAACAAACCCACCCGGAGATCCTTGGCAGTATAGATTTCCCGTCCGTCGACTTCCATTCTGGCATCGGCGATGCCCATGAACAGCTTGCGCATGATAACGCGTTTCAGGTCGATGGTATAAGTGATCTTCTTGTTCTCCGGCGTCACCTGGCCGGTAAACTTGACGTCACCGGCACTGAGTGCGCGGCCATGGCCTGGCCCGCCCAGCCAGCCCAGGTAGAAGCCGATGAGCTGCCACATGGCATCCAGCCCCAGGCAACCGGGCATGACCGGGTCACCTTCGAAATGGCATTCGAAAAACCACAGATCTGGCGTGATGTCCAGTTCGGCGATGATCTGGCCCTTGCCATTGGCGCCGCCCTGGTCGGAGATATGGGGGATGCGGTTGAACATCAGCATGGGCGGCAGGGGTAACTGGGCGTTTCCCGGACCGAACAGCTTGCCATGACCACAGTCCAGCAGCTCTTCATAGCTGAAGCTGTTCTTTCGTTCGGTATTCGGGGAGTTGGCTGAATCCATAATGATTTTTTCCGGGTTGAGTCAGGCGCATAGCACGCGGGGGTTGCGGAACAGACGGCTATTTTCCCATGCAAGTCCCAGAAAATAAAGAGAAAGTCCGGTTTTCATGATTTTTCACGATGAAAACCCCGTTTGGCGTTTTCGATAAACTGGACGAATTGCCTTGCCAGCGGACTGTCCAGGGACGCGATCCGGGCCAGAAACTGCTCCTGGGCCAGACCACTGCGGTTGATGAGCTGGTAGATTTCCTTCAGAACGCGGACCTCGTCGCGTCCGTAGCCGTTGCGGCGCAGGCCCACCACATTCAGTCCCCGCAGCCGTGCCGGGTTGCCATCGGTGATCATGAAGGGCAGGACATCCTGGGTGATCTTGGCATTGCCGCCCACCATGGCCAGGGTACCGATGGTAGTGAACTGATGCACCATGACACCGCCGGAAATGAAGGCCCGGCTCTGCACATGTACGTGTCCACCGAGGGCGGCCTCCGGCGCCAGAATGATGTTGTCGGCCAGCGCGCAGTCATGAGCGATGTGGGTATTGACCATGAGGTAATTGTCGTTCCCCAGGCGGGTTGCACCGCCCTCCCTGGTCGCCCGGTTGACGGTAACGTATTCACGCAGGGTGTTGCCATTGCCGATTTCCGCCGCGGTGGCGCGGCCATCGAAGCCCAGGTCCTGAGGCAGACCGCCGATGACCGTGTATTCATGGATGGTATTGCCATCCCCCAGCCGGCTGCCGGCCTTGAGCACCACTCCGGCCATCAGGGTGTTGTCATTGCCGAGCCGGACATCCTCCTCGATGATCACATGGGGACCGATGGTGTTGTTTTCGCCAAGGCTGGCGGCTTCGGAAACGATGGCGCTAGGATGGATGGTATTGCTCACGGGGCGGCTCCGGGTATCAGGAACGCGATTGTAGCGAAAACCCGCACGGACTTCACTTGTCGCCGTCGGGCCGGGCCAGTTTCTGCTCCGGTACCCGGAAAGCACCGGTGGAACCCTTGATATAGCCCTCGGGACGAATCGCCACGGTGCTTTTCACATGGGTGCACAATTTGCCGTCCTGACGGTAGAAGGCAAACTCGAAGCTGGGCGTGCTGCGGCCCTTTTCCGCCAGTTCTGCACGGATCTGCTGCTCCAGATCCGCATCGAAGTCGAAGCGCAGATCCAGATCCGAATTGCCGACCTTGACGAAATCCAGCTCATGGTGGCGGGTCCATACATCGTTGCCGGGAAACACCCTGACACAGGCCAGTGCGGCAATGGGATCGGACAGGGAGGCCTGGTAGCCCCCGAACATGCTGTTGCCCATGTTCTTGGAGATCATGGTCAGTGGCAAGCGCAGATGCACATGCCGCCAGTCGTCGGACAGCTCGATGACCTTGACCCGCATCAGCCAGAACGGCGGATAGAGCTCCAGCAGCCGGGCATCGGAAAGAAAATGCAGACGGCGCAAGACTTTCAGCAGGTTCATGCGGTTTCCCTTTTTTCCCTGGAATTTTTCTGCAACCCTAACACGGATCCGAACAGATCATGACTCGTATTTTTTCAGCAGCACACCTTCTTCGCCACAACAGGCCGCGGCACATTTCTTTACCTTGTGCAGCGCATCGGGATCCGTATCCAGCCAAGTGCTGACTGGTAGATTCGTTTGTGCACAGTCACAGCCCTTGTCCACGTAGACATGGACATGCTCCAGCCCCGCCTGTCTGGCCGCCACTTCGGTCTGCAACATGATGTCTTCCGGCGTCACGGGCAGGTGGGCAAGCTGATAGGCGGGAAAGAAGCGGGTGATGTGCCAGGGGCTGTCCTTGCCCAGGTGTTCGGCGATCCAGCGGGCGATCTCGGCGAGCATTCGCGGATCATCGTTTTTGGTCGGGATGATGTTGGTGCGGGTTTCTACATGGATACCCAGCTGGTGTGCCTTTTCAATCGAACCCAGCACCTGCTCGACACTGGACAAGGGGCAGATGTCCTGATAGAAGGCATCGTCCAGGCTCTTGATGTCCGAGCACAGCACATCCACCCAGGGTGCCATCAACTCCAGGGCTTCGTCGGTGACAAAACTGTTGGACACGTAGACCGTATACAGGTCGTGTTGCTTGGCCAGTTTCGACACGTCCAGCACGTATTCCAGCCACACCGCCGGCTCCGAGTAGGTAAAGGCAATGCCTTCGGCACCGTGCCGCCTGGCCGTGTCGACGAGTTCCCGGGGCGTCACGAAGGCCGCTGTCGACTCACCGCGGGCCAGGTCGTCCAGTGCCGTGACCCCCCAGGAAATTTCCAGATTATGGCACCCGCCACAGCGAAAGTTGCAGCCGTAGCTGCCCACCGACAGCACCGTGCTGCCAGGCCGGTAGTACCGCACCGGCTTGTCCTCGATGGGGCCGGTTTCGATGGCGGAGATGATGCCATAGGATAGGTTGTAGAGGGTGCCGTGGCGGTTGACGTGGGCCTGGCAGAAGCCCCGCTGGCCATGCTTGAGCTTGCAGCGCCACAGGCACAGGTGACAGCGTGTGGTGCCATCGTCGAGTTTTTCCTGCAGGCGGGTTTCCACCAGCTGGTAGGTATCAGTTTGTTCGGCTGTGCTCACGATTGGTCCTTTTCAAGCATTTTGATGTTCATGTCGGGCCTGTCAGGCCACACCGATTTTCCACAAGGGTGCGACCACGATATTCAGACAGGCATGGGCCTGACGCAGGGCGGCCTCGGCCTGTGCCGGCGTCGGTGCGCGGGCAAAAATGAAGCCCAGGTAACTGGCACCTTCCGGCAGGGGTACCAGTTCATGGCCTTCGCGGATCTGCATCTCCACCGATTCGATGAAGGGGACTTTCTGTGCCTCGAGTATGCCCTCCACCCGCCGCAGCACACCCGCCTGGCGAATGGGAATCATCAGGACCCCGGCCCCCCCTTCATGCGCGGCCAGCGGCAGGCGCTGCCCCATGGCCTGGGCCAGCACCAGCTGTTCCAGGCTGTGGCCAGTGCCAAACTGCAGCAGTCGGCTGCACAGACCGCCAATGGTGCGTGCCGCCACTTCGATGATCCAGATCCCGTCGGCATTGATCCGGCATTCGGCATGCACCGGCCCCTCACGCAAGCCGTAGGCCTCGCAGGCCGCCTGTACGATTTGCTGCAGGGCCGTGAGCGTGGCGGCGCTGTGGCGTGAGGGCGTGATGTAATAGGTTTCCTCGAAATACGGCCCATCGAGGGGATCGGGCTTGTCGAAGACACTGAGCACCGATAGCCGGCCTGCCTCCAGCATGCCTTCCAGCGCCACTTCCCGGCCGCTGACAAAGCCTTCCAGCAACAGGTAGCGAGCTTCGTCGGCATCCAGGGCAGCTTCGGTCTTCAGCAGGATCTGGATGCGTTCCACGGTCTGCAACAGTTGTGTCCGATCATCGACCCGGATGACGCCACGGCTGCCCGAAAGGGCCACCGGCTTGACCACCAGGGGAAATGTCAACCCGGCCAGTTGCGCTTCGAGTGGCCGGTCGAGATCGAGTCGCCGATGCCAGGGTACCCTGACGTCCGCTGCCTGCAGACATGCCCGGGCCAGATCCTTGCGCCGTCCGAAGCTGACCGCCTCGACAGGATTGTGGGGCAACGCCAGAGCCTGCGCCGCCCGGCAGGCGAGCCGGATGGTGCCATCGTCGGTACCGATGATGCCACGAAATGGCGCCTTTCGGGCTTCCTCAAAAATCCGTTCGAGCGCCGTCTGTTCGTCGGACAGATCGATGTGCAGTCCCCTGGCGTAGGCACTGACGATGGAATGCCTGCCTTCGGAGGCGATGAGGACTTCGACTCCCAGTTCGCCGGCGGCCTGAATATATGGCTGGGTGCGGTAACTGCCGTGGGGCGCAATGATGAGAACCCGGCCCGCCGCTGCCTCTTTCATGGTTTGCATGGACTCAGCTCAAGCCTGAACCGCCATGGGTCCATGTCGGGCGTGGACAGACCGAAACCGTTCGTGCCAGGCCGGAGCACCGCCCTGGCACGGCCCGGAGCCCGCAATCAGCGTGCCGAGCCGCAGCCACCACAGGCACCGCTGCCCCCGGTGGACTGGAAAACGTTGTTGAAGACGAAGGAGGCATTCAGCCCGTCCTGGGAAAAATCGATGTCGCAGCCCTTGAGGTAGTTGAGGGCAAAGGCATCGACAATCACCTTGAAGCCCTCACCTTCGAGCACCTTGTCGCGCTCACCGACGGCATCGGCGTAAGTCATGCCATAGGTCAGGCCGCTGCACCCCCCGCCACTGACGAACACGCGAATGCCTTCGGCTTCCACATCCGGATTGTTCATCAGGTTGGCCAGCTGCTCCGCCGCCGTGGGGGAAACCTTGATTTCAGCATCGCTAAGGTTGGGGTTGTAGCCTGAAGTGCTTTCTTGTGTCATGATTTTGCTCCTGAAATGCAGTCCCGGCTTGAACAATGTCGACTCAAACCGGATAATAACCAAGTGTGTTAGTCGGATTTTAACCGAAAACTGGCTGGGAAAACAGCCCACTTTAAATATAGAGAGCGGAGTATTCAATATGTCACGTATGGTTTTTTGTTCGGTTTTGAAGAGTGAGGCCGAAGGACTCGACGATGTCCCCTATCCCGGCGAGATTGGCCAGCGCATCTTCGACAACGTATCGAAGGAAGGCTGGCAGAAATGGATGGACCGGCTGACCATCATCATGAACGAAAACGGCCTGAGCACCGCCGATCCCGGCAGTCTTGATCTGATCGAAAAGCACATGCTCGGCTTCCTGTTCAATGAAGGCGAGTTCGGTGAACTGCCCGCCGGCTTCACCCCGCCCGGCGCGAAAAAATAGATGAAATCCCTCGACCAGTATCCCCTTGCCGAACTGAAGCTCATTTACACCCTGCTGCATGAGCAGCTGACCCGGCACATGGCGCTGATGGACAGTGAACTGCTGCAGGATCTGCAAGGCCTGTTGCAAAAACGGGCCACGGCAGACGGGGTGGATGTGTCCCTGCATGCGCAGTGGGCCGCCTGGCTGGCCAGTGCCTAGGCCGGCCTCTCTACAGGCCGCACTTGCCGGCCAAATGTTACCCGTGCACAGAGCGTCATCATGAAGTTTTGCAGTGAATGTGGCCAGACGGTCACGCTAAAGATCCCCGAGGGTGACAACCGTCCCCGCCACGTGTGTGACCACTGCCATGTCATCCACTACCAGAACCCGAAAATCGTCACCGGCACCCTGCCGGTCTGGGGCGATCAGGTCCTGCTGTGCAAACGTGCCATCCAACCCCGCCATGGCCTATGGACCCTGCCGGCCGGCTTCATGGAAAACGGCGAAACCATGGAACAGGCGGCCATCCGCGAGTCCGTCGAGGAAGCCAACGCCAATTTGCGGATCCAGAGCCTGTATACGGTGATTAGCCTGCCACACATCAACCAGGTCTATGTCCTGTATCTGGCCGAGCTGAAGGATCTGGACTTTCATCCCGGTGTCGAGAGCCTGGAAGTCAAACTCTTCGATGAGCAGGACATCCCCTGGCAGCAACTGGCATTCCGTACCATCGACTTTACCCTGAAACGTTACTTCGAAGACCGCAAAACCAGTTCCTTTCCCATCCATACCCATGCCATCGAAGCGAACAATCGCCAGCTGGACACAGATACCAGCGACTGAACAACAGTGCCGAATTCAAAGTCATTTTCATGCCCGTCGCTACGAACTCGTGAGTCAGACAAAGGCCTGGTCTTGTTTGAAAGCCTCGCTGCTCCTGTATCTGGAACCACTGTTTAATCAGTCCTTCCAGTTCCACCACTTGAGTCGTTCGGGCTGTGGCTCGGCTTCGCTGGCAAAATACACGGCACAACGGAACACATACAGCACACAACGGTCGATGTGCCCACCTCGCAGGGTCATCAACTGCCGGTACATGGATTCCGCCTCCTCTCCTTTCAGATCGGCCACCTGCCGGTAACCCAGATCATGCAGATCACGGGCGATACTGGGTCCGACACCAGGGATGATCTGTAAATCTGAATCCCCCTTTTTGCATTCCGGTTTCATCGCGCCTCCAGGGCCTGCCAGTGGATTCGTTGCAGTTTCCAGCCATCAGGCTGTCTCGTCCAGCGCATGCGCACCTCGAACTGCCGGCCACTGTCGGGCCAGTGCTCACGGGCTCCCACGATGGACGCTAGGGTTGTCACATCGGCCCGGGTGCCTTGCATTTCGATGCCGGTGTCGCGCAGAAATACCCGCACATGACGATACTGCCGAAAATAGAGCTGCATCATTGCCGCCAGTTCATCCCTGCGCTTCTGCTGTGGCCCGCTCACATCCTCTGCCAGCAGGGACTGCAGCTGACGAGTATCCTGTTCTTCAATAGCATCGACTGCCGCATCCAGACTGTCGAGCAATTGCTGCTCTTCACCGTTCTGTGATGAACATCCCAACATCAGCAGGACAAGGAAAGGTATACCTGTAAATAAAACAACTGTTTTCATTTTACTGTCCCTGATTTGTGATAGCCATCAAGCCTCACGGCAAGGGCATGTACTACATTGGTTATACCCCACACGACTCCATGGAGTCCCAAGAGAAAGTAAACATGGCCATACGACTACAGGAATTACGCAGCCAACTCAATCCAGCCCACGGCCGTGAGCTGATCCACAAGGTTTTCGAACCTGTATTCAACCGGTTTCCCTTTCTGGCCCTGCTTGCCAGCCTGCCAGCCGTCGCCATCGGTTACGCGTTCCTGTTCCTGTTTCCTCTGCTTGCGATTGTGCTGGGCCTGGTGTTGCCTGCACTCATCAGTAGTGCCAACACCCCCTATGACTGGAGCATCGTTGCATTGTCTGGCGCTGGCATTATTATTTCTGTGGCCATGAGCTATCATATGTTGCGCTTCCCGTTCTCTCTGCCACGGGGTTATCAACTGGAACACACCATGACCCCGGCACTGTTCGATCTGATCAGCGAGCTGGAACAGACGTTTGAAAGTGCCGCCATCCATCGCATTATCGTCCGCCACGACTATGCCATGCAGGTCATCAAGACACCGTCCCATGGCATCCCGTTTCTTACCACCAACACCCTGGTCATCGGCCTGCCCCTGTTACTGAGCCTGTCGGTGGATCATTTTCGCGCCTTGCTGGCGCGGCGTATCTGCCTCGCTGGCGGCAAGCCCGGCCGCACAGGTAGCCATGTTCAGCAACTACGGACGACCTGGCGTCGCTACCGCGACGACTTCAGCCGCACGGGTGGTCTTGTCAATGGCTTTTATGCCAGTTTCTTTCGGCTTTATATCCCTGTCTATGACAGCCTGAGCTTCTATGCCGCCCGGCAAAATGAACTGGCCATTGATAGGTATGCAATCGGCCATATCAATGATCGCGATCTTGCCGAAGTCCTGAGCCAGGAAATCGTCACCCGCAAGTTTCTGGAAAAAGTATTCTGGCCCAAAGTGTATCAGCTGACACAACGCAATCCGGACAAGCCTGTTTTACCCTACCAGAACATGGCCAATGTGGTAACAAAAGGCATGCGCTGGGAAGACATGAAAGTTTGGCTGGAAGATGCCATGGAAAAGACCGTCGACAACCTCCATTACATGCCACCGTTGAAACAGCGACTGGAAAATATCGGTCACAGCAAGGCAGGGGTATTGCAGCAACCGGAAAGGGTAGCTGCCACACAATTATTCGATGAAAAATCCCTCGCCGACCTGACCGGCCAGTTTGATCAGCTATGGCTGAAACGCCAGCAATTGCGACATCACCAGGCGCCCGTCAAACCTGCCAGTTCAGATTCCCGCATGTGAATTCAGCCTGTTGGTGTCGAGGGGTGGCTGGCCGCTCTGCAAGAACCAGTGATCCATCACGACATTTCGGGCAAACCATTCTGACTTCATCAACTGCCCCGCAAGAAACTGCTTGATCCCGGCAGGCAACTGCTCCAGCAAAGAGGGGGCGGGCTGGCGCTGACCAAAGCGTTCGGTCAGGAGCCGGGAATAATCCTGCAGTCTGGCCTGGCTGAAATCCCCCTGGCAATGGCGTATGACGCTTGCGGCCAGCAAGGCCGATTCCACCGCCGGGCGAATGCCTTCGCCACTTTGTGGGTAGGCCAGGCCCACGGCATCGCCGATCAGCAGAACATTGTCCCTGCACACCTCACGCAAGGCGTGGGGATACAACAGGTAGGCATGACCATGAAATTTTTCCGGTATATCCTCCGGTATCTTGCCCTGCTGCTTGAGATACTGAACAAACGTCTGTACATGGGATGACAAATGGTGACTGTCTTCGCGTCCCAGGCCAATATTCAGGTAATCGCCCTTGCGAAAAACCCAGCCGTAACCGGCCAGGTCCTGGGTAAAAAACAGTTCGGGGATCTGCGCGTCGACACTGCATTGCCGGCGCTGGGATGCGGTCATTTCAAATTCGATTTCCTGGGCTGCAACCACTTTTTCCGAGGCCGTGTATTTTGCCCCGATGGCCCGTGCCACCGGACAGAAATGTCCCCCCGCACCCACGACGAGACTTGCGTCTATACGATCATTGACGCGCCAGCCTTCGCGACCCTTTTCCAGGCTTCTGAAAGACTCCCCCAGCATCAACTCGGCACCACAACGCTCGAGCAGATAGTGATCGAATTCACTGCGCCGTATGCCGTAACTGACGGGCTGGCCCGGGTAACGGGTAGTAACCTGCTTTTGCCCTGCACGACTGATACGAAAACCATGAATGGGCTGCAAGGTACGGCTTCGGGCATAGTCCTCCAGATCGATATCCAGCTCCTGCATCACGGCCGGCGTCACCCAGCCGGCACAGACCTTGTCGCGGGGGAAGGTCTGCTTGTCCATGATAGCCACCCGGTAGCCACTGTCCTGCAGACTCCAGGCCAGGGTCGAACCGGCAGGGCCGCCCCCGACGACAAGCACATCCAGCTTTTTCATCAGGCCTTCCTCGGCCATTCCGGATCGCTGTCTTCATAAAGGTGTGCCCGTGACCGGGGCAGGGAATTGTTGCCGGCAAACGTGAATACGACCTGGAACAACTGCAGTTCACCCGAGGTGAATGCGGCAAGTGATCCGGCAAGATACAGCCGCCAGGCCTTGACGAATTCCTTGTCCATCATGGCTTCGACCTGTTCTTCATGCCTGTCGTAACGCTGTAACCAGTCCCGGAGTGTCAGGGCATAATGCTGGCGCAGGTTTTCCACATCCTGAAGTGAAAAATTGTTCGGCTCGAAGATATCCATCATTTCCCGCAAGGTGGGAGGATAGGCACCGGGGAAGATGCGACGCTCGATCCAGGCATTCATGGGTCTGGGAGTATTGCGACCGATGGTATGAATGAGCCCCACTCCCTCGGCTTTCAGACAGCGGCGGATAACCTCACCCAGTTGGCGATAGTCGCGGGCACCCACATGTTCGAGCATGCCGACCGAAACAAAAGCATCGTACTGACCGGAAATATTGCGATAGTCATCGAGTACGTATTCGACCTGTTCTTCAAGTCCTTCCCTTCGCGCCTGCTCACGGGCATAGCGGACCTGTTCCTTCGAAATGTTATAGGCGGTGACCTTGACTCCATAGTGCCTTGCCATGAAACGGGCCAGTCCACCCCAGCCACAACCGGCCTCGACCACGGTATCGCCCGGTTTCAACTGCAATTTTCGACAGATATGGTGCAGCTTGGCCTGCTGGGCCTGTTCCAGACTGAGTGCCTGGCGGGGATAATAGGCACAGGTGTACTGCATGGCCTCTTCATCCAGCCACAAACTGTAGAAATCGTTACCCAGATCGTAATGGTGCTGAATGTTATCCCTTGCCCTGGACAGGCTGTTGGCAATACGCCGGTGTCCCAGCCAGATTATCAGGCGTCTGAATGGCCCTCCTTTTTCGGCATTTTCCATTTGCCGGAAGATGGTTTGCAGGAATTCCACCAGTTCACCGGAAAAATCCAGCCGGCCACTGCAAAACATGTCGCCAAAATGCAGCTCGGGATCGAGCATGGTTTTCAGCAGGGCCATCCGGTCATGAAACTGCAATGAGGCAACCGGTTGCCGCACATCATCATTGATGACGACCCCGTCCCAGAGAGAAATCCTCACCGGCGGATGGCCAACCACCTTCAGCATGGCATGCACCAGCCAGCGATCCAGGCGGTTGACGCGGGCAAAGGGATGCCCCGGTTTCAGCCGGGACGGTCGCTGTTGCAGAATGCCAATACGATTTCTTGAGGTAACACCAGCGGCACGATTCATGCCCCAGGCCTTGCGACGGCGTTCCTGGGTAGTCAGCTGATCATGACCTGCCGATACAACTCCCGGTTGTTTTTTTTCCAGACCCATGACTATTCTCCCCGAATTGTTTTTTTTATTCGCCTGCTCCCGCATCTTTGTCGTGATGACAGGGCATTCCCAGAGACATCTTTGAGTAACCACATGCAGTTTGCTGCAATACCGCTTAAATGTAATTACTGTTATGTTAAAAAACAACCAATTAAGTCATTAACGAAGAAGATATAAGAAATGCGACTGACACGACAGGCCAATCTGGCCCACCCAAGGGGCACAACAGGGCTGATGTTCCTCCTGCTGTTCACCTCGACCATGGTTCACGCCGAATACACCCGGGGGGACATGAATTTTTCCCTGTTTATCGAGAACGAAGAAGTGGGGTTCAGGTACAAGGACAACCTCACCCTTGATACCCGCCTGACCCGAATCAAGGTTACCTGGGACCAGTCCCTCTCCTCCTGGCTGCGGGGTGGCCTGAATCTGGCCTATCTGGATGTCAGCCAACCGGCAAATCCGGTCGACTCGGGACTCAAGACGGTGGGATATGGCCTGGGTTTCAACCTGCGTGCCATTGCCCTGGAACAGCCGCTGTTGCGCCTGGCGGTTTTTTTCAACTACGACTACCAGGCAACCCAGGGCAGTAGTGACAATCAAAATACGGATTTAAACTGGCAGGAAATCGAAGGGGGGCTGGATTTTACTGTACTTCCGCAGGCACCGGCCGCTATATTACTTGGCGTCAGCAGTACCGCTGTGTATGGTGAACAGAATGATTCCGGCACCGTAAACAGGGTGACTGGCTTCCGCGAAGCCGAGAGTCTCGGTTACCATGTCGGCGTGCACGTGCGTACTGACGCCAGTGGTGGAATTGGCCTGAAAGGGTATGGGGGCAGAAGCAGAGGATTCTATCTTTACTTCAGTCGCCGCTTTTGACCGGCTGTTGAAAAACGCACTCCCTGGCCTTTTTCAACCCGGGAACGGCAAGCGCGGTTTGCCATTCCCTCACATTTTCAATGACTTGTGGTCATTGAAAATGGCGGTGCGTCCCTGCACCTCACACAGGGTGTCGAATAACTGTGTTTTTCAACAGCCTGTTAACCGGAAATGTGACAGATCCCCTCCTGCTTGCGTGCCTTTGTGAGCCAATTCACATCATGTATCAGTAGAATGGACTACATTTCAAGGTGGGACTGTGTCGTTGACAGGAATTCACTTACCCACATTTTAACTAATACTTTTGCCCCCGCGGACAAACATGGCCACTAAAAACAGCATCAACACCAAAACCCTTCGGGGACTGGAGCCCCTGCGCAACCTGAGTCTGGACAAACTCGAGGAACTGGCGGAAAAATCCACCGTCAGCGAGCTGCCCGCTGGCCGAATTCTGTTTCGACAGGGGGAAAGGGACAAAAGGGTCATATTCTTGCTCCAGGGCCAGGTTGAACTCACCGTTACCGGCAATCCTCACCCACAGGTCATCAAGGCTCGCACCGTTGAGGCAAAACATCCCATCGCGCCGACAGTCCCTCGACCCAGCACCGGAAAAACCAAAACACCCTGTACCCTGCTCTTCATTGACAGTGACCTGCTGGAAGTGCTGTCCGGTGACGACAATTCCAGCATCATAGAAGTTGAAGAGCTCGGTGGTGATGATGAAAATGCCTGGATGCTGCGCTTTCTCCAGTCCCGGGCCTTCCTCAAACTGCCAACAGAGAACATCCAGAACCTGCTGATCAAGCTCGAGGAAGTGCCTGCCAGTGCTGGCGACGTGATCATCGCCCAAGGTGAAGTCAACGACTACTACTATATCGTGCAGACGGGGCGTTGTGCCGTTTCCCGCCGTCCGGCACCCAAGGCCCAGGATGTCCAGCTGGCCATCCTCAACGCGGGGGATGGTTTCGGGGAAGAAGCCCTGATCACCGGCGGCAAACGCAACGCCACCATCACCATGCTCGACGACGGCATACTCATGCGCCTGGGCAAGAAGGATTTCATGTCCATTCTCGCCAAGCCGTTGATCTCCTATGTAAATCGGGATGCGGCCCTGGAAAAAATCAATGCCGGCAGCCTGCTCATCGATGTCCGCCAGCATAACGAATTCATGGATCACCGTGTCGAAGGCTCGGTCAATATTCCGCTGTCCATGTTGCGCCTGAAGGTCGAAGGCCTGAATCCGGATCGTGAATATGTGTTGCTGTGTGATGATGGCCATCGCAGTGCCGCAGCGGCATTTCTGCTCACCCAGCATGGCCTGAACTGTTACGTCCTCAAGGGCGGCCTCAACGAGAATGAACTCAAGGTTCCCGACGCCAACCTGTCCGTGTCCATCGATTCGACATCTGAAAACCGCAAGAAAGTAGCGGCAGAAAAAACCCAGAAGGCCGCCGAAGCCAAGGCCAAGAAAATCCAGAAAGAAGCGGATACCGCCAAGCATGAGGCCGATGAACTGGCCAAACGTGCTGCCGATGTGGAAGCGGCCAAACGCAAGGCAGAAGCGGATATCCAGCGACTGCAAAAAGAAGAAGCAGAAAAACGAGAATCTGCATTGCGCGCCACCAAGCAGCGGCTGAGTGAAGAATCCAGACGCGCCAAGGCGGCCGAAGAAAAAGCCGCCAAAATGAAACTCGAAGCCAAGGCCGCCATGCGTGCCGCCGAAGCCGAACTGAAGAAACTCAAGGCATAAACAGAAGAAAACAGCCGCAAGCAGGCGGCGCTCGATGACGCCCTGAACCAGGCCAGAACCATTGCCTCGGAAGCAGCCGAAGCCGCCAGGAAAGCCAGGGAACAGGCCGAGAAAGAAGCCAGGGAAATTCGCGCCCAGGCCAAGGCAGAAGCCTAACAGCTGCGCCAGGACATGGAAGACGTGATCAAACGCATGGAAAGTGACGCACAACAGGCCAAGGAAACGCAAACCCGCCAGCACGAACAGGAAATGGCCAAGGTTCGCAAGAAGGCCATCAGTGAAGCGGAAAGCATCCGTGTCGAAGCCCGGGAAGAAGCCGAGCGCCTGCGCCAGGAAACCGAAGCCCTGCACAAGGCCGCCGAGGAGAAGGTTGCCAAACGCGCTGAAGCGGATGCCGCCCGGATTCGCCAGGAAGCCCGCGAAGAAGCCGAACAGTTGCGCCGGGAAGCCGAAGCGATTCGTAAAAATGCCGAAAAGGCCGCCGAAGAAAAGCTGGCCAAACGCGCCGCCGCCGAAGCCGAACGCATCCGCCGCGAAGCCGTGGAAGAAGCCGAGCAGCTGCGCCGGGAAGCCGAAGCGATTCGCAAAAAGGCCGAAGAAGAGGCCGCCCAGAAAGAAGAGGCCGAAAAACTGCGCCTGCAAGCGCTGGAGGAAGCCGAGCAGCTGCGACTCGAAATGGAAGCTGCACGAGAAGCCGCCAAAGAAGAAGCCGCCAGGCTGGCCGAACAGGAAGCCGAGCGTATTCGTCTTGAAGCCCTGCAGGAAGCCGAGCAGTTACGAGATGAAATCGAGGCCGCCCGTGCCGCCGCCAAGGAGGAAGCCGCCAAACTGGCCGAACAGGAAGCCGAGCGCATCCGCAAGGAAGCCCTGCGAGAAGCCGAACAACTGAAGAAAGCCGCCCATTCCGAGGCACAAAGAGAAGCTGCCCGACAGGCCGAACGGGAAGCCGAGCGCATTCGCAAGGAAGCTGAACAGGAAGCTCAACGTTTAAGAATGGAAGCCCAGATTGCCGCCGAGCAGGAAGCCGCTCGACAGGCTGAAAAGGAAGCCGAGCGTATCCGCCGCGAAGCTGAACTGGAAGCATTGCGCCTCCGGGAAGAAGCCCAGATTACTGCAGAGCAGGAAGCGGCTCGCAAGGCCGAGGAAGAAGCCGAACGCATCCGCCGCCGCGCCGAACAGGAAGCCCTGAAGGTCCAGCGCCAGCGTGAAGAGGCCATCCTCCGTGCCGAGCAGGAAGCCATTCTGGAAGCCGAAAGGGAAGCCGAACAGATCCGCCTGCAGGCCCTGCAGGAAGCCGAGCAGTTACGTGCCGAAATGGAAGCCGCCAAGCAGGAAGCCCAGGAAATTGCTGCCCAGGTTCAGGAACAGGAGAAACACCAGAAATACCTGCTCGAACAGGCCCGTCGCCATGCCGAGGACATCTCCCGCACCAGAACCATTGAAGCCGAGCAGGAAGCCGAATCCATTCGGCGCACAGCAGCGGACGAAGCCACCAGACTACGTGATGAAATCCATGCTGCCCGAAAACTGCTAGCAGAACAGCTTGCCCAGGCCCGCCAGGAAACCGAGGCAAAACACGCGGAACAAAAAGAGCAGAACCTGCGCAAGTCACAGGAAAAAGCCCGCAAGGATGATTTGCGCCGAGCCGAAAACAAAAAGCGGCTGCAAGCACAAAAACAGCAGGCCATTCGCAAGGCTGAGGAAATGCGGCGCAAGGCCGAAGCCATCAAGGCCCGTCTGGAAAAGGCGGAAAAAGCCCGACAGGACGAGGCCGCCCGTCATCAGGGCGAGGGCATGTCCCTGGCTGATGCCACCGTTCGCCGGGTGAAAAATCGTATCATCCTTGAAGGCAGTCAGGACATCTTCATTTTCAAGGAACCGACACTGAAGCCCGAAGATGTAAAAGAGGAAGACCCGGTAAAGCTACTCACCGAGGAAGAGGATGAATTACCCTCTTTCCTGATCGAGGCACCACAGGACAGTGAAGTCATTGAGTTTGTACCACCGAGCAAGGAAGAGATCAGCGAAACCTACAACCGGCATGTCGAGGCGGAAAGCAGCGAGAAAAAACAACGCAACCGTCGTATCATGACCGTCGCCGCAAGTGTCGTAGCCAGTGCCGTACTGGGGGCTTCCATCTTTATTTTCCAGCCAGAAGACAACTACACGGCCATCGCCAGCAAGGAGAAATCCTTCCAGCAAGAACAAACGGCTTCCGTTGTCAGCAACAAACCTGCGTTACCTTCATTTTCACGGCTGGAAAAAAAGCAACAGATTGAGAAGCTCAAACAGCGTGCCGATGAACGCTTCAACGAACTGTTCGCCAGCTGGAAAGAAAAACAGGCCAGTCAACCGGAAGCCCCTGCCATGGAGACCGTGCAGGAAAGCCGTCCAACACCGGAAATCATCGAACAACCGGCGAGTGAACCTGCTGAACCCGTCACCGAAGAAAACCAGGTACCACCGACAAGCCTGAGTGAAGAAGTCACTGAACAGGAACAGTCCACCAACGTCCAGGCCAGTCCGGCTGATGCAAGCATAGCAGAATCAGCCACCAGGCAGGAAAGTCAGCTGGCCAGCCTTGACGGCTTGATAAGTGAAACGGAAGAACCCACAAGTGAACCGGCCGCAGAAGAAACCCGGAGCCCCGTTGCAAGCACGGCATCAGGACTACTCGACAACCTCAATCGTGATGCCGGTCTGCCGACAATCGAGGCTAATCCCGTTCCAGAGGCAGAATAACCCGGCTGTTTTCCTTTGACTTGTCGACATAGCGGAATTTTTCCACGTAGATCGGCCAGCCACGCTCATTGATGACTGTCACTGTCCATTCACCCGTCATTCTCGGGTTGAGAGTCTTCTTCGAATAGATACGCCAGCGTGGACCGACAACCTCAAACTGTTTCTCTATCACCAGGTTTCCTTCATATTCCCAGCGATGGGTAATTTTCTGCCCTTCGAAATGCCGCAATTCAGTAAAGAAATAGATGGTTTTGATATCATTAGGCAGTATCAGTACCTGATCGACCGGTTCCCGGTCAATGACTTCCGTGGTAAACAGTCCACGGGTAATCTTTCCACCTGCCATGTCTGCCGGCTCACTGGCCTGTGAGACGCCGGTGATCATGAACAAAAACAGGAGGGATAAAATTGCGGACACCCGCTTGTGTGTCTGAGGGAATTTCACAGGTTCAGTCATCCAGCCAAGAGTGCCGCAATATTCATATTAAAAACAATCCAAACCGCCCCCCAAGGGGTCGCATTTCATTTGGGCATGTCCAGAATTGCACTTTTCCATCAAAGCCGTGCCTGCGCCATACTCGAACCTTCAGGCATGCCCTGTTCACGGCTTCTGTACGCGTGGTTGCCTTGTCATAGCCCAGTCAGCATTTTGACAGACGGAGGAAACGGAAAACGGAGGGTCTTTTCCAACGTCTCTCAAAGGCACCCATTCCAGCCATAACTTTACCCCAGCCTGCGCTGAAACACCACTTTGCAAACAGGAAAAACTGCAGCGAAACCGCTCAAGGGGAAACCCAGAAAAATACGGTATCGCCTGGGCCTGCAGATGTTGTTTTCATTTCACCACACGCAGTTTCGCCTGAATATATTCACTGTGGCGCAGGTACAGCAGATTGGCAATTTTCCTGGCCAGATGCTCTTCGTAGCGATCGATTTCATTGTCCGCCATGATGATTTTCCATATTTGCTCAACCAGGGTGATTTTTTCTGCGATGGAAAGGTGTCGATTGAGGGTTGATGCCAGTTCATGCAGGGAAATGACCTTGCTGGCCTGTTGTTCCGATTTCTTCAGTATTGCCTCGGCCTCTGCAGGCTGAAGCAGAAAGGTCTGTTGCAGTACATTCTTGACCACGTCCCTTTCCCGTTCATCCACTTCGTGATCAGCATACATCACCTCCACGAACAACAGTGCAGCAGACAGATGAATAACATCTTCGGCATCCTTCTTTTCTTCTGCTTCGATCGTAAAGTTTTCCCGCAAAAAAGTTCTGATTGCATCCAGCATAACAATTACCAGTTAGCAGGCTGTTGAAAAACGCCGTTATTCGACAGCCTGTGTGCGGTGCAGGGAAGCACCGCCATTTTCAATGGCCACAAGTCATTGAAAATGTGAGGGAACGGCAAACCGCGTCTGCCGTTCCCGGGTTGAAAAAGGCCAGGGAAGGGATTTTTCAACATCCTGTTAGTCGTCATCAGGCAGCACAAGGATAAGAACCGAAGTATATTATGGATATCCATCGATATCATCAGTGGTATTTGTCAGGATCGACCTGTCGCGCAACAGATCTGATTTTCTGCCAGTTTTCCAGCATCTGTGTATTCTCCAGCCGGGCTCCCTTGGCAACAGCCGTTTCATCGAGCCGGGAAAGAAAGATCAATTTGTCCGGCCTGCCTTTTGGAAACTGGACATTGTCGGCAACCAGCAGATATCCCTCTACAGGCATGCCCGTGGGCAGCAACGCCCGCACGGCCATGATTTTTGATTCCAGTTCAGGCAATGGATTATGAAACTTGTAACTGCGTTTTCCCACCACCTGAGTCCAGATATCTATCGTATCAGCGGCAAAAATGACACCTTTGTAATTCATCACTTCATAGATGATAAAACCACGCTCGGACAACACTAGGTGTTCGATATAGATATCACCACCAAGACCATCGGGGATAACAATATGATGCTGGACATCATATCCGCTTTTCTCGATTTTCCTGAGCACGCATCGTTTTTTCAAATAGGCCTGCACCGGTGGCATTTGCCAAACAACCAACACCAGCAGGATAACCGTGATCACGGCCAGGGCCGCGATCAGAACCAGATTCTGCCCGGCCTGGTTAAATAATGTCTGAACGCTATCTTGCATATATCATTGACTTATTCTGCGCCCGGTTACAGGCAACAGCTTGATGGATGGAATGATGAAAAAATTTTCTCCTGCCTGCTTTAACAGGATGTTGAAAAAGCCGTTCCCTTACATTTTCAATGACTTGTGGTCATTGAAAATGACGGTGCTTCCCTGCACCGCACACAGGCTGTTAAAACTGCCTTAAACAACAATAAATTACCGTACTCGTTTCTGTCAAACCATAGTAAAACAATGGCAAATCATTTACGCTAGTGCATGATAAACACACCGCTGACAAACACCCTGTGACAACAGAACACGAACAGAATCTTGTTGAAGCTCAAAATGTCGTCAATGAGTATGGGCATTTACTTGTCAGGCTCGACGGCACGACTCTCGCTTATCCTGCATCAAGACTGCCATACACGGTGGACACGATCAAAAGTGCCATTCACCTGTTATTGTGGGAGTTACGCGGGCAGGACAGGAAAATCATTGACAGTCTTGTACAAAGCTATGTCTACCTGGCCCAGTTTGTCAGTGACTCGGATGCTGAAATTGTACAAAGAGGTCAACAGGTCATGTTTTCCAGCGACATCGACGCGGATGAACTGGCATATGCCGAGAAAGCCAAGGCCATCATTACCCAAGTCAAGCTGGAAATGGAAAACCTGCTCGAAGATCTCAATGCCTTTTTGTAATCTGGCCACGGCTGTCTCTCAAGAGTGAATTGAGCCAACCGTTGCCTGAATTTTCGGGTTAACCTGTTTCCCGTATCTGCTGCATTTTCTGCAACACCAGATTGATATCCTCAAACCGCAACGAACAAATCCTCACCGGATCCCTTTTTCCCTTGATTCTCAAGTGCTGGCGGCGCAGTTCGACCACTTCCTTGGGCAGATACTGGTAGGAGGATTCACTGAGAACGATATCGGTACCCAGCACCTTGGTGGCATTTTCCAGCCGAAACGCGATGTTGACCGCATCCCCCAGGGCCGTGTTGTCCTGGCCGATCCCCATGGAGGCTGCGCCCGTATTGATGCCGACACCGATTCGGATCTGTTCCTTGACTTCCTCGAAGGAATTGCCCAGCTCCACGGTCAGCTGGTTGATCAACTGGGCGGCGGAGAGAACCTGCAGAATACTCTTTACCTGATCCGTTTCCGTTTCCCAGCGGGCAAATACACAATCACCAATAAATTTATCGACGATGCCACCATGGGTGATGATGGCATCACTGACCTGGTGAAACCAGCTGTTCATCAATTTGGTCAGGGTGCGAATGTGCACCTGCTCGGAAAGCGTGGTGAAGCCCCGGATGTCGGCAACCAGAATGGTGATCTGGCGAATTTCCGGGGTATCGGAAATCAGTGTGTCCTGCAGGGAGAGGGAATCGATGGCCTTTTCCTGTTTCGACGTCTGGTGGAAAACCATCTCGACCCGCCCCATGGTAATGTGATCACCATCACGCAAAAGTCTCGGCGTGGAAATCCGCTGGTGGTTGAGGAAAGTACCATTGGAACTGCCGCTGTCGATCAGGTAATAGTCACCGTGACCAATCTGGCGGATCATGGCATGATTTCTCGATGCGTGCAGATCCGGCAGCACCACGTCACTGTTGCGATCACGTCCGATGGTCAATACCGCATCACACGGTACATCCTTTGATTTTCCCTGTCTGGAAATTCGGATATATGCAGTCATGTCATCCTGTTCAACACGCCAGCCTGTCTGCTGCCCGGGGGGCCGCAAATTATCGACCGACGAAAATACTCGTGCCCTGATTTTCCAACATTGTCAGTGAACCGGGCTAGCGATACCTGATTCGAAATGTCAGAAACTCCAACAGAGAATATAACACGAAGTTGAAAGGAAATAATGTCGGTAATATGACTTTTGCCTGAAACCTAAAGTATTACCCCAAGCGCCTCAAGGGGAGACTGGTGGGTCACGGGGCGAAACAGGCTGGCCGTATTGGCCGCACGCAGACCCGAGAGAATGTCTTCATAATCACGATTTTCAGGTTCGGTGGCCACAGATTCGGCCAGATCACCATTTTCTGCGTTATAGCCATATTTTTTATCTACGTACTCGTCCACCCTTTGGCGCAGACCCGTATTGCCAACAAAATCCCTCACCGTGCTTGCCACCCGGAACAACCAGGCCTGGGCAAACACATCGGCGCGACGCTGTTGCTCCAGTTGATCGGCTTCCTGCAATTCCTCGATGAAGCGCGTCCGGGCTTCGCTGAGCCTGCGCAGCAACACACTGAAAGAGTAAGTGGCCACTTCGGCACTAGCCCCGACGCCAATGAAGCGAAACTCCGAGTGAGTCCCGTAATGACGATCAACGTAACCGCGACAGTCAAAGGCATCGGCCACCAGCTTGACCAGCGCCAGTGCCCAGAATGGCGGGGAGGCCGCCAGCTCGGATTCCAGCGCCTTCTCGCCGACGTAGGCTGTGCGGATCTGGTGTTCCGAGATATGATACTTTTGCATCAGGCGATGGGCCTGACGCAGCGCTGCCGCGGCTTCGTTGGGATTGCAGGATTCTGACAGGCGCAGGCACTTGCAAATCTTGTCGATGATTTTCCGATGATCCACTGACGGGCCCTTTTTATTATCTATTTTCCATTAATTCTATAATATAAACATAACTTTACAAGAGTTTTCTGTTATTTTACATTAAATAATGTATCCACTCTGTACAGGTGTATCCGGGGACGAGCTTGATTTACAATTTTTTAACATTATTAACATTCTTGTAAGATAAGACAGGAAAGTTCCTCTGCCAGCAGAAAATACCAGCAACCGAAGCGAGCTGTATCACGACCATGACTCAAAACAACACGCAGCCATTCCCCAGGATCGACGACACCGCCATTCGGGAACGGGCTTGGAAGACCCCACCTGCACGCCACCTGGAAGGCGAGGAACGTCAGCAGATGCTGGAAAAGGTTCGCCGCCTGCTCAAGGAGCAGGACGCGGTCCTGGTGGCCCACTACTACACCGACGATGATCTGCAGATGCTGGCCGATGAAACCGGCGGTTGTGTCTCCGACTCGCTGGAAATGGCCCGTTTCGGCCACGCCCATCCGGCCAGCACCATCGTCGTTGCCGGCGTGCGCTTCATGGGTGAGACCGCCAAGATTCTCAACCCGGAAAAACGGGTGCTGATGCCCAGCCTGGAGGCCGAGTGCTCGCTGGATCTCAGTTGTCCGGCCGATGTCTTCAGCCAGTTCTGTGATGCCCACCCGGATCGCACCGTGGTGGTCTATGCCAACACCAGCGCGGCGGTCAAGGCCCGCGCCGACTGGGTGGTCACCTCCAGTATCGCCACCAAGGTGATCAAGCATCTGGCCGCCAAGGGCGAGAAGATCCTCTGGGCCCCGGACCGTTACCTGGGCAGTTACGTGCAGAAAGTCACCGGTGCCGACATGCTGCTCTGGCAGGGCTCCTGCATCGTCCATGACGAATTCAAGGCCAGCGCCCTGGCCAAACTCAAGCAGGCCCACCCCGAGGCGGCAGTACTGGTGCACCCCGAATCACCCGATGACGTGATCAGGCTGGCTGACGTGGTGGGTTCCACCACCCAGATCATCCAGGCGGCCACCGAACTCGACAACCCGACCTTCATCGTCGCCACCGACAACGGCATTTTCTACAAGATGAAACAGGCCGCCCCGGACAAGCTGTTTCTCGAAGCCCCCACCGGTGGCATCGGTGCCAGCTGCGGCAGTTGCGCCCATTGCCCCTGGATGGCCATGAACGGCCTGGAAAATCTGGCCCACACGCTGGAGACGGGCGACAACGAAGTGCAGGTGGATGCGGAGACGGGCAAACAGGCCCTGGTCTCCCTCAACCGCATGCTCAGGTTTGCCGAGGCAGAAAAAATGGCCGCCACTGGCGAAGCCAATATCGCCTCACCCGCCTGACTCCGGCAACAATCTGTCCAACGCAGGAACTTTCCGCCTGCCCCGTTGCCTGAGTCAGTCAATGTCTGCATAACAACAAAAATGGTTTACCCATGAAACTGCTGCAAGAACTGTTCGACGCCAACCGCGAATGGGCGGAAGGGATCAAGAAAGTCAGCCCGGATTTCTTCAAACGCCTCTCGGAACAACAAAGCCCCGAATATCTGTGGATCGGCTGCTCCGACAGCCGTGTCCCCGCCAATGAAATCGTCGGCATGCTGCCGGGGGAGATTTTCGTCCACCGCAACATTGCCAACGTGGTCAACCACACGGATCTCAACTGCCTGTCGGTGATCCAGTACGCGGTGGAAGTGCTCAAGGTCAAACACGTCATCGTCTGCGGCCACTACGGCTGCGGTGGCATCAAGGCGGCGATGGAGAACCGCGAACACGGCCTCATCGACAACTGGCTGCGCCACATCAAGGACGTGTCCCGTTATCACAAGGACGAGATCGCCGCCATCGAGGACGATCAGGAACGTTTCGACCGTCTGTGTGAACTCAACGTCATCGAACAGACTGCCAATGTCTGCTACACCACCGTGGTGCAAAATGCCTGGAAGAATGGTCAGGAACTGTCGGTACATGGCTGGATCTACAGCATCAACGACGGCATCCTGCGTGATCTGGATCTCTGCATCACCGGTCTCGACCAGCTGCCCGACAGCCACCGGCTGGTCTGAACAAGGCGGCCAATACCCGCTCAATTCCCGAGACGGGCACAGGCCCTCATCATTCTTCTCCCAGACTCTTGGCCGCGATTTCGTACACATCCCGCGACAGTTCCCCCTTGTCGACAATGCGCTGCAACTGCTCGCGCATCCGGTGCTGACGATTTTCATCATGGCGGCGCCAGCGGCTGAAATTCTGCACCAGGCGGGCGGCGATCTGCGGGTTCATGCTGTCCAGCGCCAGCACCTGATCGGCAAGAAAAGCGTAGCCACTGCCGTCGGCAGCATGGAAGTGTACCGGGTTGCCGGCGGCAAAGCGGCCGATGAGGGAACGAACCTTGTTGGGATTGCCCAGACTGAATGCCGGGTGTGACATCAAGGCCTTCACCTGTTCGAGGGTACCGGGCAGGGATGAGGCCGCCTGCAGGGCCAGCCATTTTTCCACTACCTGCGGGTCGTGCTGCCACTGCCGATAAAATTCGTCCAGTGCCTGCTGGCGTTGCGGAATCGCCAGCTCGTTGAGACAGGACAGGGCCGCGATCACATCGGTCATGTTGTGACCCTGTCTGAACTGCGCCACACCCAGCTGACAAAGGCTTTCATCTTCCAGCAACATCAGGTAGGCCAGTACGGTATTTTTCAGGCTGCGCCTCGCCATGTCTGCGGCATTGAAGCGGTAGGCAGCTTGATCCTGCATGGCCTCGTAGACCTGCAACAGATCGTCGCGCAAGCGGCTGGCCAGTTCCCGGCGCACGAACTGGCGGGCCTGATGAATGGCATCCACATCCACCACGTCCATCTGATCGGCGATGTAACTTTCCCCCGGCAGGCTGAGAATGCGGGCAATCAGGGCCGGATCCAGCCGTTCATCATTGAGCGCCTGAGCAAAGGCGGCGACAAAATCATCACCCAGTGCCAGTGGCCTGCCGGTCTGAATGTCGTCAATCAGTCCCCGCAGGGTATTGAGGGCCAGGGTCTGACCGGCGTCCCAGCGGGTGAAGGCGTCACTGTCATTGGCGAGCAGAAACGCCAGTGTCACATCATCGAAATTGTAATGCACCTTCACCGGGGCGGAAAAACCCCGTCCCAGCGAGGGCACGGGCCGGTGGCTGACCCCGGTAAAGGTGAAGGTCTGGATGGCTTCGGTAACCTGCAGCACCTGCGTCGTGCCGGCTTCCAGGCTCTCTCCTTCGAGACACAGGGGGATGTCCCTGCCCTGTTCATCCAGCAGTCCCACGGCGAAGGGAATGTGAAAGGGCTGTTTGTCCGCCTGGTTGGGGGTGGGGGGGCAGTATTGCTTGATGGTCAGACGGTACTGCTGCCGCTGGGCGTCGTAATCGTCAGTGATGGTCAACTCGGGGGTACCGGCCTGGTCGTACCAGCGGCGAAACTGGCCGAGATCCACGCCGTTGGCCTCTTCCATTGCGTGCACGAAATCATCGGTGGTCACCGCCTGGCCGTCATGGTGTTCGAAATACAGATCGGTGCCCTTGCGAAACCCCTCGACCCCGACGATCTCGCGGATCATGCGCACCACCTCGGCACCCTTGTTGTAAACGGTGACCGTATAGAAGTTGCTGATCTCCATGTAGCGATCGGGACGCACCGGATGGGCCATGGGTCCGGCATCCTGGGCAAACTGGTGGGCACGCAGCACGTTGACATCATCAATGCGCTTGACCGCACGGGAATTGAGATCGGCAGAGAATTCCTGATCACGGAATACGGTGAAACCTTCCTTGAGACTGAGCTGGAACCAGTCCCGGCAGGTGACCCGGTTGCCCGACCAGTTGTGAAAGTATTCGTGACCGATGATGCTCTGGATGTTGTAGAAATCGGCATCACTGGCGGTTTGGGGACTGGCCAGCACGCAGGAGGCATTGAAGATGTTCAAGCCCTTGTTCTCCATCGCTCCCATGTTGAAGTCGTTGACAGCGACGATCATGTAGATGTCCAGATCGTATTCGCGCCCATAGGTCTGTTCGTCCCAGCGCATGGCCTGCTTGAGGGAAGCCATGGCGTGCTCGCACTTGTCGACGTTTTCCGCCTCCACGTACAGGTGCAGCGCCACCTCGCGCCCGGAAACGGTGGTAAAACTGTCCCGAATGCATTCGAGCTGGCCGGCCACCAGGGCAAACAGGTAACTGGGCTTGAGGCTGGGATCTTCCCACACCGCCCAGTGCTGGTCACCATCCTCACCCCGGGCCACCAGGTTGCCATTGGACAGCAGCACCGGAAAACGCTGCTTGTCGGCGCGCAGGGTGACCCGATAACGGGCCATGACGTCAGGGCGATCGGGAAAGTAGCTGATGCGCCGAAAGCCTTCGGCCTCGCACTGGGTACAGAGCATGCTGCCCGAATGGTACAGACCTTCCAGTGCCGTGTTGGCAGCCGGATTGATGCGGCTGACGATGTCCAGATCGAAAGCCTCGGGCACCTCTGGGATGATCAGTTTTTCCTCATCCAGCCGGTATTCGGTTTCACCCAGGGGCTGACCGTCGAGCACGATGCTGAGCAGTTGTTGATGACTGCCATCAAGCTGCAATGTGGCCGGCGCGTCACTGGCCGGATTGCGTTTGCACACCAGGTGGCTGCGTACCTCGGTGTCGGTTTCATCGAGCAGGAATTCCAGTTCGACCGACTCCACCAGATAGGCGGGGGGCGTGTAATCCCGGAGAAAGATGGTCGCCGGGGTGGATTCAGGGTGCTGTTTGGCAAGATCCGCCATGTTTTGTTACCTCGCGTTGTCAGAACGGTCCTGCCATTCATTGAATACGGTCTGTGCCCCGGCCAAGGCCGCAGGCGGGTTAATTCGACAGCCCGTGTGCGCCGCAAGACGAGACCACGAGAGCGTCTGTCGCACGTCTCGCGTCAGAACCTCAGGATGGCTTCAACCCGGTGCCTCGTTTGAGACTGTCGAGGCCAAAGCGGGACTGGATTTCGTCACTCAGCCTGTCGATGCGTTTTTGCCGCTCGCTGAGCGCCGGTGCAAACAGATCCTGCTGCAGCGGGCCGCTGTCGGGTGTGGCAAAGTTGCTCACACCAACACCGATCAGGCGAACCGGGGCCGGTGACGCCTGCAGGGCTTCTGACAGCAGATTGCGGGCAAGGTGCCAGATTTCGTCAGTGCAGTGGGTCGCTTTGCTCAATGTATGTGATCGGGTGACGGTTTTAAAGTCGGCAAAGCGCAATTTCAGCTGTACGGTGCGCCCGGCGTACTGCTGGCTGCGCAGTCGCCGCGCCACCTGCTCGGTCAGCGTCATCAGCCAGGCACGCAACACCTCCTGATCACGGATGTCAACCGCAAAGGTGGTTTCATTGGAGATGGACCTGGCCTGCGAATCGTTGACCACCGGCCGCGTGTCGATGCCGTGGGCCAGTTCCCAAAGGCGCAGGCCGAACTTGCCAAAGCGATCCTGCAGCCAGTCCTGCGGTTGCTGACGCAAGCGGGCAATGGTGGTGATGCCGTAGCGCTCCAGCACCGCATTGGTGGCCTTGCCCACACCCCAGACGCGGCTGGCCGGCAGGGGATCGAGAAAGGCCTGCACCGCGTCGGGCTCGACCACAACGAAGCCGTCGGGCTTGTCCAGATCCGAGGCGATCTTGGCGACGAACTTGCTGGGCGCCAGCCCCACCGAGGCCACCAGCGACAGCTCCTCGGCAATGTCCCGCTTGATGCGCCGGGCGATCTCCCGTGCCGGGCCAAACAGGCTGAGGCTGGCGCTGATGTCCAGGAAGGCCTCGTCCAGTGACAGGGGCTCATAGAGGGGCGTGTAACGCTCGAAAATGGCACGGATCTGCCGCGAGACCGCCACGTACAATTCCATGCGCACGGGCAGACGCACCAGCTCCGGGCACAGGCGCTGGGCCCGTGACATGGGCATGGCGCTGTGAATGCCGAAGCGCCTCGCCTCGTAGCTGGCCGCCGCCACCACCCCCCGACCCGCGGCGCTGCCACCCACCACCACCGGCCGGCCCTTGAGGCCCGGCTGCTCACGGATCTCCACCGAGGCGAAAAAGGCATCCATGTCGACGTGGAGGATGTGGCGAGGTGAACTCATGGCAGGATTGTAAGCGAAGATGGTCGATGTTGGCAGGGACACGGCCTCAGCGGGGGATGACGGGGCTGCAAAACACGGTTTTGGCCGCCTGCTCGCACGGCAAAGAAGCCGGCCGTCGCTTTTCGGCCAGATAAGGTACTTATGGCCAGTTACTGTAGATTTCGTGAAACCGGAGCACTTTTCGCACGTAGTTCTGGGTTTCCTTGTACGGCGGGATACCCTGGTATTTTTCCACCGCTTCTTCGCCGGCATTGTAGGCGGCAATGGCCAGGGTCAGTTTGTTGCGGTAGCGCTGGATGAGGTACTTGAGGTGACGCACCCCCGCATCGATGTTCTGCCGGGGGCTGTACAGGTCGGTGACACCATACAGACTGGCCGTTTTTGGCATCAGCTGCATCAGTCCCGAGGCGCCAACCCGGGAGGTGGCATTGGGATTGAAGTAGGATTCGGTACGGATCACCGCCTTGACCAGGGCCGGATCCACCTGGTGACGGTCGGCGGCCGTCTGGATGATGTCCTCGAAACGGAAGTAGTTGACCGTGGGATTGGTGCGCCCGGCCGCCACCACCTTGCCCAGCTTGTCGACCTTACGGCTGCTCTTGATCAGCTTGTAGTCGGGGTTGCGCTGGCGCCGATCGGTCATCAGGCGGCTGCCATCGGGCAACTGGTAGACGTAATAGGCGCTGGCAGCCTGCAGCGCCTCCACGGGCAGCATGACCAGCAATGCAAGCATCTGCAGCAGTATCAGTCGGGGCATTGTTCTTGTTCCCGTGTCCATGTTGGGGTTATCGGCACTTCTACATGTGAACTTGATCACATTTTGGCTGATTATGCCCCAATCTGCCACACGGATTCCAGCAGGGATTCCAGACCCTTTTCGCGGAAGCGCTCATTGGCCTCGATGACGTTGGTAGTCGCCAGGTGGGTGAGGCTGGAGCGATCTTCATAGAGGCTGCGCACCTCGTCATCACTGACCGAGAACGGTGGCCCGGCCATTTTCGACTGATCATATTCCAGAGTGATGAGCAGGCGTGGCACGTCGGGCGCCAAGTGGTTGAGATGCTCGACATAATCAGGCCGCATGTCCTCGGGCAGGGCGATGAGGGAGGCCCGGTCATAGACCGCCGAGACTTCGCCCAGTTGCGGCGGCTGCAGCTCGAAGAAATCCCCGCACAGCAGGGTGATCTGATCCATGCGCCAGATTTCGAAGGCACCCTGCTGTTCCACCGTGGGGCTCAGATCGTTTTCCTCGAAGAAGGCCCGTACCGCGATGGGGCTGATCTCCACCCCCACCACCTCGTGGCCCTGCTCGGCCAGCCAGAGCATGTCCAGCGACTTGCCGCACAGCGGCACGAACACCCGGCTGCCGGCGTGTAGTTTCAGTTTTGGCCAGCATTCCACCAGATACGGGTTGACCTGGGAAAGGTGAAATCCGATTTGCTCGTTTTCCCAACGCTGATGCCAGAAGTCTGCTTCCACGGAGAATGCCTCGTCTTGTTGTTTTATTCTGTCATATTCAGAGAATAATAGTATTCTGTCGGGAAAATATTGACGGAGCACAAGCATGAGCCTGATTGCCGAAACCCCAACCTACAGCATCGATGCCCTGGAACTGGGCCCGATGGAAAACTTCATCTACCTGCTCACGGACAAAAAAACCGGCCGCAGCGCCGTGGTGGATCCGGCCTGGGATGTGCCGGAGATCCTCCGCGTGGCACAGGAAA
The DNA here is from genome assembly GCA_024275915.1 of Gammaproteobacteria bacterium. Classification (GTDB taxonomy): domain Bacteria; phylum Pseudomonadota; class Gammaproteobacteria; order UBA6429; family Thiohalophilaceae; genus JAJRYG01. The sequence continues at coordinate 868 of JAJRYG010000058.1, read as the reverse complement.
AAGGTGTGCAGATCACCGATATCCTCCTCACCCACAGCCATCACGACCACATCAATGGCATCGAACAGCTGCTGGGACAATACGACGCCCAGCTCCACCTGCTCAAGCCCGAGGCCGAATTCTGGGGTCACACCCTGGGCCGGCCGACCCTGCACCATGGGGGAGACATCATCCGGCTCGGCGACAGTGAAATCAAGGTCCTGCACACCCCGGGCCACACCCCCGGCTCGGCCTGCTACCACCTGGGCGATCACCTGATCAGCGGCGATACCCTGTTCGTCTGGGGCTGTGGCCGCTGTGACCTCAGTGGCGGCGACCCGGAGGTGATGTTCGACACCCTGAAAAAACTGGCCACCCTGCCCGCCTCCACCGTCACCCTGCCGGGCCACAACTACTCGGACCAGCCCACCGCCACCCTGGAAGAGCAGTGTGAAGGCAACCCTTTCCTGCATTTTGACGACAAAAATGACTTTGTGGAATACCGCATGCACATCCACGACAAAATCCGCCACGACCCCTACCACGCCGAGCCGCGGAAACCCGTGAAGCAAGTGACGAGGGACGAGTGACGAGGACCGAGCGACAAATAGCGTGGCTTCTGCGTTGTGCCCCGCTTGTCATTCCAGCGCAGGCTCACTGCTGTCCGGAATAAAAAAACCTGAATGGAAAAAGTGTTGTAGCTCCAAGCTTTAAGGGTTAAAACCCTGTTTGACGACTTAAAAAACAAGATCTACAACATGTACAGAAATACACGATTTGGCGACCTGATGAAAGGGCTACCAAGAGGTTTTTTTGCGCGTGCCGCAAAAGAAACGGAGGCGGATAAATACAGCAAGGGATTTGGTAGCTGGGATCATCTTCTGGTCAT
>JAJRYG010000005.1 GCA_024275915.1 Gammaproteobacteria bacterium | reverse complement strand
GAGGCGGTTTCCTGGCTTGGCAACGGTTCGGCAATCCGTGGTCCGGCAGCGGCAATGGCAAACAGCAGCCAGGCCAGCACGTAACTGTTGTTGCGTGACAGCAGCCGTTGCCTGAGGCTGAGTGACTGGCGGACTTCCAGCCAGGGTAGCAGCGTCCTGTCGGCATAGCGGTGGAGGCGGCTGTTTCTACCCCGGCGCTGTAACCGCCAGAGCAGCAGCGGGTAGAGGGCCAGCAACAGCCACAGGGGTTCGCGCCATTGCAAAAGAGGCCATTGACTCAGCAGGCTCATGGCTTGCGCCTCGCCAGCAGGCCTGACAGGGAGCGCAGAACCAGCAGCAGCAGGCCGGTCAGCAATGGCCAGGGATAAAGGGCCATACGGTAGAAGCGTGGTTCGGCTGCGCGGAGATTTTTTTCCCGCTGATCGATGTCGGTGATGGCTTTTTCCAGAGCAGCCGGATCGGTGGCGTGATAGCTCTGCGCGCCTGTGCGCCGAGCCAGATCATCGAGCAGGGCCCGATCCACGGGGTGATAGATGAGCCCGGTCTTGCGTTGCTCTTCGGCCGCATAACTGGCGGCACCGATGGCTACCGTGTAGAGGGGAAGGCTGGCTTCGGCGGCCAGGTCGGCCGCCGCCTGCGGGGTGATGCGGCCACTGGTCTGGTTGGCGTCCGTGAACAGGATCAGCAGCCGCTTGCGCTCGGGGTTGTCACGGCTGTCCCGTACCGCCAGGGCAATGGCCTCCCCCATGGCCTTGAATCGTCCGGCCATGCCGGTCTCGATGCGCGACAGCATGCGCCGCACCAGCTGACTGTCTCGGCTCAGGGGCACGAAGGTGTAGGCGGCCTCGCCAAACACCACCACACCAATGCGCTCACCGTGCAGTTTCTGCACGAAGCGATCCAGCAGCCCCTTGAGCAGGGTAATGCGTGCCACCCGCTGGCCGTCGAGCAGGTAGTCACGCAGGATCATGCTCACGCCCGTGTCGACGATGAAGACGATGTCCCGTTCACGGGGGGGATCGGGCAGTTTACTGCCAATACGTACTGGCTGGGCGAGGGCCACAACCAGACTGGCCAGTGCCAGCCACAGGAGGGCGGTTTTGAGCCACGGCCAGCCACCGCCCTTGTCGATTGAAGAACGGGTCAACAGGGCCTGCATGGGGTGCCAGACGGCCAGGGCGGCATCCCCGGCGGGGCTGGCCAGGCGGTCGGGACGGGCCTGGGCGGGGGCACGCTTGCGCCACAGCAGGGCCAGCAGGATCAACAGCGGATACAGCCACAACCATCCCGGCTGAGCGAGTTCCAGGCTGCCGGACGTCATGGCCATTTCCTCAGCCAGTAGCGGGCTTCATCGGGCAAATGTCGGCGTTCGTCCTCGTCGAGCTTCATGCCGGCATAGCGGGCCTGGTCGAGGCGTGAAACGAAAGCCCGCCAGCGCGATGCCTGCAGCCCCGGCTTGTCCGGCAGACCCGTGTTGGCGGTCAGGCGTTTGAGTTGCAGGCCGAGACGCACGATGGCCGCCAGCTGCCAGGCAAACGTTTCCTGTGCCAACGGCAGACGGGTTTGCAATTGCCTGAGCTGATGCCGGGCACGGCCTCGCACGGACAGTCGTTCACGCCACAGCCACACCAGCAGCAGGCCGACAAGCAACAGCGCAGGCAGCACGATGAACACAAGCGCGTTGTCTTCCGGGGGGGCTGGCAGGACGATATCCACCATGCCGGGCAACGGACTGAGGGACTCCGACATCTTCGCTAGGCCTGGGCTAACACCGCTGCGATGGCCTCGGTGTCGGTCTGCAGGTGCAGGTAGCCCAGGCCCAGAGCGGTAAACAGTCGCTGCCGCTGCTTGAGCAACTCGGCCGCCTGACTCTCGAATCGGGCTCGTAGGGCCGGGTCCGAGCTGTCCACAAGCTGGCTGTGCTGCCGGTCGGCCTCATACAGTTCAAGCAGGCCGGCATCGGGCAGTTGCTGTTCGGCGGCATCGATGATGTGAATGGCGGTCAGCCGGTGTTGTTGTGCCAGGCCGAGCAACAGTGGACGGATACTTTGGTCGGCATCGTAAAAGTCACTGACGAGAAACACCCGGCTGCCCGGTGTGAGCATGGCCTGCAGCAGCTTGAGTACAGAAACCAGTGACGGCGCCCCGCTTGCCTGCTGGCAGGGGGGGCAGGGGCGGGCGGCGGCATTGATCAGTCTGAAGGCCGCCAGGGGATCGTGGCTTTCGCCGTGCCAGTCGGGCTTGTTTTCCAGTACCACACCGCTGACCGGCATGTTCTGTTGCTGGGCCGAAAACGCGAGCAGGGCGGCGGCACGCACCGCCTGGGTGACTTTCAGACGTCGGCGGCTGCCAAAGCGCATGCTGCACCGCCGGTCGAGCAGAATGAAGGTACCGGGTTTTCGTTCTTCACGAAACACCTTCATGGTCAGCTCGCCGGTGCGGGCGGTGACCCGCCAGTTCATGAAGCGGCGTTCGTCGCCGGCCTGGTAGGGACGGCTTTCCTCATAGTCGAGGCCTGCGCCCCGGTATACGGAACGGCTGTCTCCGAGCCGGCGGTGGGCCACGTCCTGTTGCGAAGTGGCCAAAGCCGTCTGTTGCCGGGCTTGATGAAACAGCGCCATGATGGCCGGCGCATCGAGCAGGGGTTGTGCCACTGGCCGTGCAGCCGAAGGGGCAAGGCGGCTGAGCCACGCCTGCAATCGGTCAGGCAGGGCTTGCGGAGACAGAGACATGTTCAGGGGACCGGGATGACATCGAGCAGGTGGCTGATCATGGTGTCGGCGCTGATCCCGGCGGCCCGGGCGGCATAACCAGGCACCAGGCGATGACGCAGCACGTCCGGAGCCATGGCGATGATGTCTTCGGGAATGACGTGCTCCCGGCCCTGTATGTAGGCCAGGGCACTGGCGGCGCGCAGCAGGGCAATGGAAGCCCGTGGCGAGGCACCGGCGAGCAGGAACCCGGCCCAGTCTGGTTGCCATTTTTCCAGCTCACGGCTGGCCCCCACCAGCTGGACGATATACCGTTCGAGCATCTCGGCCACATGGATCTCGGCGACTTCTCGGCGGGCATTCAGCACCGTCTGCGGATCCAGCGGCGATTCCAGCGGTGTCGCATCTTCACCAAAATGCTGTTGGCGATCCCGTTTGAGGATCAGCAGTTCATCGTCTTCACTCGGGTAGTCCAGCACCACGTGGAGCAGGAACCGATCCAGCTGGGCCTCGGGCAGGGGATAGGTGCCGCTCTGCTCCAGCGGGTTCTGGGTGGCCATGACGATGAACAGATCGGGCAGACTGCGAGTGACACCGCCGACCGTAACCTGGTGTTCCTGCATGGCTTCGAGCAGGGCCGATTGCACCTTGGGCGGGGCACGGTTGATTTCGTCGGCCAGCACGATTTCATGAAACAGGGGGCCTTCGACGAAACGGAACCGGCCTTGCTGGGGATCATGGATGTCAGAGCCGGTCAGATCGCCTGGCATCAGATCCGGGGTGAACTGGATGCGCTGAAAGCTGGCATGGATGCCACTGGCCAGGGTATTGACCGCCTTGGTCTTGGCCAGCCCCGGCGATCCTTCGAGCAGGATATGCCCACCGGTGAGCACCCCGATCATCAGGCGATCCAGCAGGGCGCTCTGGCCGACGATGACCTGTTCGAGATGCTGGCGCAGGGTGAGAAATTCAGGTTGTGTTTTCACGATTATGGGCTTCTCCGTGCTTGCCTGATGGTATGGCTTTGGACAGTGAAAATCCACCGCAAAGATCGGCAGGTGTCATTTTGCACGACAATGAACCTGTAATGGAGAGCGGGCATGTTACCAATGCCGTTTTTTTATTCAGGGCACAACGCGTTTGTCCGGCTTCGCACAAGCTGGGGCATCAAGCGACACGACCCGAACATCGGCATGGCCATGAGCTCCTTCTGAGCTGGCCGCAATAATAAAATTCCTTGATGGTTTAAACGGGGAGATACCACGGCAAGATTGTCTGTATCTGTTTTTTTTTACCTGTCCGAGCTTGATTTTTGGCAGTTTGGGGCTGTTTTTGGCATCAAAAAGCCGGTCAGTAAATCTTACAGTTTTTTTATGCAGGAATGAGCGGGCAGTGCGGTTCCATGATTCAATCCCCACATTTTTTGATCGTGTTTATTCCTGCTTCGAAGGCTGTTTTGCGATCAATCTTGCCGGCAAGTTATGAATCGAGGCCTGCGTCGGGACTGGGAGATAAAAATAGCCGTTAAAACAAGCCAAAAAAACAAAAAACAGAAGTTTAACGGCTTCATAATGTTTAACCGGAGCGGGATGAGCGGTTGTTGTTTATCTTGCAAGCTGTGACTGGGCAGACATTGATCTGTTTTGTCTGTCGACAAGTTTTACATGTGCTGGATTGCTGTTTTTTTTACTGTTACCAAGTTATTGAAAAGCCGCCAAAAAACATATCTGGTTTGATTTATGCATCACTCTATACAAGAGAAGTTGATCCTCATTACATGTCTGACAAACTGCGTTGTGTGCAGGGTTGTTTCTGAACAGGACAGATCGTCAGACATTCAATAAGGAAATTCAGTTTCATAAGCGGTTTTTATGAAATATACGATAGAGGAGATAGGGCAATGAAAAAGCTCAGGAAAAACTGGTTGATTCTCGCCTTTCTTTCGGCCTTCATGGCTGCACCGATGAATGTCTCCGCCGTTCCCCTGGCGCTGGATGGAAGCTGGACAGTTCTTCAGGAAACAATGAAAAGTGGTGATTTCTTCACCGGGAGCTGGAGCTGGAGTTCGAGTCGGAGTGTACGGCTCGATATTACGGATCTGTATGTCATCACCGATGTTTTTGAAGTTTATGACAAGGGGGTATCTGTCTTCACGACGCCATCTTTGCCCGATTATGCCGCACTGGGTATTGATCCAGTAGCGCCCCCCTATACCTCCGATCCGGATGTTGCCTGGGTAACCGATGAATACAGCAAGGGGTCCTATCTGTTTGGTGCAGGTAGCCATGCCATCACCATCAAAGACGTGAGCATTCCCACGGATTTTTCAACAGGGACCACCGCCTTCCGGGCCACCGAAGTGGTCACCGAAGTGGTCACCGAAGTTCCGGAACCGTCAATCCTTGCACTGCTGGGAATGGGTTTGGCAGTCTTCGGCCTGATACGCAGAAGGCAAAGGAGCTAGCCACCACCGATGAAGAAGCAAAAGGCCCGCTGTTGCGGGCCTTTTCATTTTTGGAATAGTTTGTCACAACCCCGGTTTTCGGTGATGATAGAATGCATTTTTCAGTCACGGCAAGACGCTCGGCCCTATGTCGGTTTCCATTATCATTCCCGTTTTGAACGAGGCGGACACACTGACACACAGTCTTGCCGCGCTGCAAGCCTTGCGCAAGGCCGGGCATGAGATCATCGTCGTGGATGGGGGCAGTCATGACGGTACGGCCGGGAGGGCAGAAAAACTTGTGGACAGCGTCATCGTTTCGGAAAAAGGGCGTGCCAGACAGATGAATGCCGCCGCGGCAAAAGCCCGTGGCGAGATCCTGCTGTTCTTGCATGCCGATACTGTATTGCCCGCCAGGGCCCCCGAGCTGATAACCAGCGCCCTGCTGGAAACGCAAAGCTGCTGGGGGCGCTTCGATGTGCGTCTGTCGGGTTCTGCATTCGTGCTGCGGCTGGTGGAAAGGGCCATGAACTGGCGCTCCTGCCTGACCGGCATTGCTACCGGAGATCAGGCCATGTTCGTGCGCCGGGATGTATTTCAGAAACTGGGCGGGTTTGCCGACATCCCGCTGATGGAAGACATCGAACTGAGCCGCAGACTGAAAGCCTGTTCGCGGCCTGTCTGCCTGCCTCAGCGGGTCATCACCTCGAGTCGACGTTGGGAGAAAGAAGGAATTATTCGTACCATTGTGCTCATGTGGTCAATACGGCTGGCCTATTTTCTTGGCATCTCCCCGGCCCGGCTGGCCAACATCTATTATCCCCCAGCCAAAACAGAATGAACTGGCGCTATCCTCAGTCCCGCATCCTGGTATTTGCCCGGGCACCGGTAAAGGGGCGGGTCAAGACCCGGCTGATCCCGGCACTGGGTCCGGCGGGTGCGCTGGCCCTGTATGAAAAACTGCTCGGTCATACCCTTGAAACAGTCAGGCACAGCAGGCTGGCGCCGGCCGTGTTGTGTTGCAGTCCGGATCTCCAGCACGAATTCTTTCGGCAACATTCGAAAGATTTCGTGCTGTATCAGCAGCAGGGGCAGGATCTGGGTGAGCGCATGGAACGGGCAATCTGCCATGGGCTGCAAGAGGCTCAAGCCGTGGTGCTGATCGGTTCCGATTGTCCTGCCATCGATGCGACCTGCCTGGCCCGGGCTTTCGATGCCCTGACTGAGCATGACGTGGTGATTGGTCCGGCCGAAGACGGCGGCTATGTGCTCATCGGCATGAAAAGGCCCCGCTCGGGATTGTTCGAAAACATCGACTGGGGCAGTGACCGGGTGCTGGCGCAGACCCGGGAACGACTCGAAACACTCGGCCTGAGCTGGGCCGAGTTGCCGGCCTTGCCCGACATCGACAGGCCCGAGGATCTGAAGCATTTGCCGAAGGAGAAGAAAGAAAGATACAAGATGAAAGCTACAAGATAAGACTCTTCAGAAGAATTTGTGGGGGGGCACCGTGCCAACGCCCTCTCCCTCCGGGAGAGGGAACCCTTCGTTATGGTTTGGTCCAGGAAACACACCCCACTGCATTCCAAACGCTCAAACCAGGTTGCCCTTAACAGGTTGTTGAAAAACGCCGTTATTCGACAGCCTGTGTGCGGTGCAGGGAAGCACCGCCATTTTCAATGACCACAAGTCATTTGAAAATGTGAGGGAACGGCTTTTTCAATATCCTGTCAAGAAAACAGCTCACATTTCGCCATTATAATTATCACGATATCAACAACTGAAAACAGAAACACAACTATCTCCACCCACAAATTTTCCTAACGGGCCAAGATAAAAGGCGAATGAAAAAAGCCCGCGTATCGCGGGCTTTTTGCTGGAAGGGGCAGAGGTCATTTCTCTGCCTGAAACTGTTATCTTGTACCTGACCCTATTTTACATCAAAGCCGTAGATGAGCATTTTCGACAACAGCTTGGGCGCATCCATGTAGGGCACGGTGCCGTTTTCGCGGATGATCTTGCGGCCTTCTTCGGAACTGGCAAAGCGGATGAAATCCTTGGCCAGTTTGGAAGGCTTGGTGCTGGTGACCAGGTACAGAGGACGGTACAGACCATAGGAGCCGTTTTTGACATTTTCATAAGTCGTGGACTTGCCGTCGAACTTGAGGATCTTGACGTTGCGCTTGCGGGCACTGGAGACACCGGTAATGCCGAGGGCATAGGGATCCTTCTCGGCGGCCTTTTCCAACGGCCCGGAGGACTTGACCACGTAGTCGCTGACAAACTCCATGCCACTGTCCTTGAAGATGTACTGACGAATGGCATAACCGACGCCGGAAATCTTGCCCCGGCGTATGTACAACTTGATGGGGGCATCGACGCCACCGACCTGTTTCCAATTGGTGATCTTGCCCGTGTAGATGGCCTTGATCTGCTTCATGGTCAGGTTGTCGATGGGGTTCATCTTGTTGACGATGATGGCCAGGGCATCCCAGGCTACCGGATGCAGGCTGGCATACAGTTCCGACTTGTCGGCACCGGGCAGACTCATGCGGCAGGTACCACCGATATCCAGTTTGTTGGCAACCGTGTCACGGATGCCACGGGTGGCTCCGCCACCCGACAGGCTGATCTTGACACCGGTCCTGGCGGTATAGGCTTCGGCCAGCTCCTTCATGAAGGCTTTCTTGGTGATGCCGCAGCCGGCCCAGGAAATGGTATTGTCGGCATTGGCATTGGCCTTGGCTTCGGCCGTCTGGGCCGCCAGGGCCGGAATACTCAGTATTCCGGCAAGAAAAAGTATGTTCAAACGACGGATAATCATCATTATATCTCCACCTGTGAATCAGCCGGGATCCTGTCCTGGTCAGGCTGATTATTGATTTCGTGTCGGGGCGACTTCTTTACAATGACACCTGAGACCCTTTGCCCCGCACTGCATCGAAGTACTGAAAAAGTATTATCAATGAAAGTGTGATGCAATGCCACGTATGATTGCACAATGCAGTTTAAATTCCATTCACAGTCATTGAAGTGTGAACTATATCACATTTATTACCACTACAGAAAATAGTGGTATGGTATGAGATATATGCAGAATGCATGAGCAAAGATAAGAATAAAGTATTATATTTGCAAGGATAAGGTAAAAATGTGCGGATCGAGCTGGCAATTTGTCAGAAATGGCGCGGGCATTCTGCCCCTGTTGCTGCTTGTGACAGCGTTAACATCCTGTTAAGCGCCTGCCAGGCCGAATATGGGGCTCATCAGGTGCGGTTGAGCAGGTAGAGCAGCACCAGGTTGCCCATCAGCAGGATCAGGCTGATCCCCTGCCAGACCCGCAGGGGGTTGCGTTTCATCAGCGGCACGTATTCCTTGCTTACCAGCGAGGAGTCGGGGTGGTTGAGGGCGTAGATGAACTCGGAAAGCTTGGCGAAGCGGTGCTCCGGGTTGATGCTTACCGCCTTCTGGATGGCGCGGTCCACCCAGATGGGGATTTCCGGATTGAATTTCTTCAGCGACTGGTACTGGGCGCGTTTGATATTGCGGGCTGTAAGATCCTTGCCATAGGGTAGGCGGCCGGTGAGCAGCTCGTAGGCGATCACGCCGAGGGAGAAAATGTCCGAGCGGTTGCTGGCCGGTTCGCCGATGTGATATTCGGGCGCCGTGTAATTGATGGTGCCCAGCAGGTTGTTGACCGCAAGGGGAATGTAAATCTCGGCGATGCCGGCAATCTTGGTGGAGCCGAAGTCGATGATCTTCAGGGTGCCGTGTTCATCGATGATGATGTTTTCCGGCTTGAGGTCCTGGTGGATCATCTCCAGGCGGTGGAAGGCGCGCAGGCCCCGGGCAATCTGCTCGACGAATTCCCTCACCTGATTGAGCGAGGGTCGGGGAGAATCGTCCATCCACTGGCGCAGGGTGCGGCCTTCCAGGTGTTCGGCGATGTAGTACAGGGCGGTGCGTTTGCGCGGGATTTCCACTACTTTCATCACGTGCGGGTTGTTGATGCGCCGGCCCACCCATTCCTCGTGCAGGAACTGGTGGATGTACTCGGGATCGTCATCGTAGTTGATGGAAGGCGCCTTGAGCACCACGGTTGCACCACTGTCCGTGTCCTTGGCCAGGTACACCTCGGTGCGCTTGTTGGCAAACAGGTGGCGCAGGATCTTGTAGCCGTCGAGGATCATGCCCGGCTCCAGCGGCGGCGGAAAGGGCAGCTCGGTGAGCTTCTGGTAGAACTCCTTTTCGTTTTCGCTCGGCAGGCTGTCGATGCGCAGCACCAGCGCGGTGAGATTGTCGTTGCTGTCATTGGCTGCCGCCTGTTCCACCAGTTGCTCACAGGCCTTTTGCGGATCATCGCCGTGTTGCAGCACGGTTTCACGGATGCGGCCGTCACTGAGAAATTCATGCACGCCATCGGTCAGGCCGATGAAGACATCCCCTTTCTCCAAGGGGAGCTTGCGGTAATCGATTTCCAGGCGCAGATCGATACCCATGGCGCGGGACAGGTAGGTCTTGTCCGCGCTCATCTCGATGCGGTGATCGGTGGTCAGCTGCTCCAGCTCACCATCACGCAGACGGTAGATGCGGGTGTCGCCCACATGGAACAGATAGCCGGTGTTGGATTTGAATACCAGAGCGCTGATGGTGGTGACCATGCCCTTGTGACTGCCGTATTCCCGCTGGCCATTGCCATGCAGCCAGTGGTTCAGGGCGGTGAGGATCTTCTCGCCCGAGGTCTTCACGCTCCAGGATTCGGGAGTGCTAAAATAATCACTGAGAAAACCCTGCACACAGGCCCGGCTGGCCTGCTTGCCCGCATCACTGCCGCTCATGCCATCGGCAATCACCGCGGCGATGCCCTTGGTGGCGATCAGCGATGCATCGGGCACCTGCACCCCACAGGCGTCCTCGTTGTCGGGCTTGACCCCGGCAATCGAATGGCAGGCGGAAGTGATGGAAATGGAGGTGGCTGAGGTCATGATATGGAAGATACAAGAGAGCAGATAAAAGATACAAGGGAAAAGAGGCAAGAGTAAGCCCAATCCTCACATTTCGGTGGGCCATGCTGCGGTTGGAAAAAACTGTGCTCTACCCTGAAGATACTGTCCCCAAAGCCCCTGCACCCAAAAATTTGGCTCTTGAGAAGAATTTGTGGGTGGCCACCGTGCCAACGCCTTCTCCCTCCGGGAGAGGGAACCCTTCGTTATGGTTTCGTGCATGAAACACGCTCCACTGCATTCCAAACGCTCAAACCAGGTTGCCCTTAACAGGCTGTTGAAAAACACCGTTATTCGACAGCCTGTGAGGGAACGGCAAACCGCGCTTGTCGTTCCCGGGTTGAAAAAGGCCGGGGAGGGGCTTTTTCAACATCCTGTTAAGAAAACAGGTCTCATTTCGCCATTATAATTATCACGATATCAACAACTTGAAACTGAAACACAACGATCTCCACCCACAAATTTTTCTAACCAGGCAAAAATTTATGCAACTGTTGGGTAAAGAGACAAGAATCGGAAAAGGCCGGCGTCAGGCCGGCCTCACCTTGTATCTTGCACCTTTATTGCTTGTATCGGCCTTTATTCCACTTCAATCATCTGCACCGTGCCATCGGGCAGCACTTCGTGCATGTGACCCTTGGGGGTTTCCAGGAACAGCGCAATGGCCAGCAGTACGACCACGGCGGCGGCGCCAATGACCAAGAAGAACAGGCTGGGGGCGACGAAGGACAATACAGTGAGGAAGACCACGCCACCGACATTGCCGTAGGCACCGGCCATGCCGGCGATCTGGCCGGTGAGGCGGCGCTTGACCAAGGGAATGACGGCGAACACGGCGCCGTTGCCGGCGTTGACGAACAGGGAGCAGAACACCACCACGGCGACGGCGGCAGCGATGCTCCAGCTGCTGTCGATGAAACTCATCAGCAGGTAGCCCACGGCCAGGCCGGCCATGATCACCACCAGAGAGCGCTTGCGGCCAAAGCGGTCGCTGATCCAGCCGCCGGCCGGGCGCATGATGAGGTTGAGTCCGGCGAACACCGAGGCGATGAGGCCGGCGGTGACCGGCGAGAGTTCGAAGGTGTCCTGGAAAAACAGGGGCAGCATGGAAACCACGGCCAGTTCGGAGCCGAAGGTGACCATGTAGGCCAGATCCAGCACCGCCACCTGCTTGAACTTGTAGCGTTCGATCTCTGCCACCGGTTCCTTGAATACGTGACCATTGACCTGCCAGATGCGGATGGTCTGGAACACGTAGAGGCTGGCGAGGATGGCATAGATGATGTCGGTGACCACCTCGCTGAGCATGCCAAGGTTGGCCGGGCCCAGCTTCCAGGTCAGCACGGCCAGGGCGGCAAACAGGGGTATGTTCATCAGCAGGTAAAGAAAGAAGTCGCCGGGGCTGGTGATTTCCAGCGCACCGTTGCGCTTGGGTTTGAAATAGGTGGAACCCTTGGGGGTATCCGTGACCGAAAAGAAATACACTGCCGAATAGATGAGGGCAATGACCCCGGTGGTGCCCACCGCATAGCGCCAGCCGTCCTCTCCGCCGTAGGCCAGGGCCAGGGTCGGCAGGATCAGGGCCGCACCGGCGGAGCCGAAGTTGCCCCAGCCGCCGTAGATGCCCTGGGCCACGCCGGCCTGCTTGGCGGGGAACCACTCGGAGATCATGCGGATGCCGATGACGAAGCCGGCGCCGGCGAAGCCCAGCAGGAAGCGCATCAGTGCCAGTTGTTCATAGGTGTTGGCCACGGCAAAACCGAAACACAGGAAGGCCGAGACGAACATCAGGCCCGAATAGATGCGCCGGGGGCCGAAGGCATCCACCAGCATGCCGATGATGATGCGCGCCGGGATGGTCAGGGCGACGTTGAGAATCAGCAGGGTCTTGATCTGCTGGTCACTGAGTCCCAGGCTGTCGCGCATGGCGCCGAGCAGGGGCGCGTGGTTGAACCAGACGAAAAAGCTGAGGAAAAAGGCGAGCCAGGTCAGGTGCAGGATACGCATCTTGCCCGAAAAGGAAAGCAGGTTGATTTTACTTTTATCGATGACCGACATCATTGTCTCCAGCAGATGAAATTTTACAGGCTCTATAGCAAGGGCTATGCCATATTTGTATGTTCTTGAAATGGTAGTGTTTTATTAACAATTTTGTTCCCTGCAGGAATTTCATGCACCGGGATTGTGCATTTGCCCTGTTTGCAATATCAGTTCGTGCTAATACAGTGCAGGGGCGCGCAATGGGGGATATTTGTGCCCGCAGGCCATGGATCGGGTCCAGAACAGGGCAGCAGGATGCTTCTCCTGCCTCTCCCCCTCTTGCCTGCATATATAAAAGGTATAAAATGCCTCCTTTCAGGCGTCTTGTGCACCAGTATAGTGCAAAAGCGGGGGTTTCCACAGTCTGTCTTTCCCGTCATGGATCACTGAAATTGTTCAATGCCTAATAAAAACAGTAGGTTATAAGTGGTTTAAGCAGTGTCTAATATACTGGCACAATGTTTGCAAAAGGCAGGTCAGCAATTTGCCGCGATATTTGTCAATTTTTTGGAGTAAAGCATGAAAGAAAAACTGGTTGTCATCGGTAACGGCATGGCCGGGATCCGCACCGTTGAGGAACTTCTCAAGATCGCCCCCGATGCCTACGAGATTACCGTCTTTGGATCCGAGCCTTATGGCAATTACAACCGCATCATGTTGTCGCCGGTTCTGGCCAGTGAGAAGACCATTGACGAGATCATGCTCAACGATGAGCAGTGGTACGTGGACAATGGCATCAAGCTGCACAAGGGCAAAGAAGTCACGGAAATCGATCGTGTCAATCGAAGGGTTATCGCGGCGGATGGGACGACAGAAGAATACGACCGGCTGCTCATTGCCACCGGCTCCAACCCCTTCATCATTCCCGTACCCGGTAATGATCTGGACGGTGTGGTGGCCTTCCGCGACATCAGCGACGTGGACAAGATGGTCGAAGCGGCGAAGAAATACAAGCATGCCGTGGTCATCGGCGGCGGTCTGCTGGGTCTGGAAGCGGCCAATGGCCTGATGGTGCAGGGCATGAGCGTGACCGTGGTGCACATCATGGATACCCTGATGGAGCGTCAGCTGGACAAGCCGGCCGCCGAGATGCTGAAAAAGAACCTCGAAGAACGCGGCATGAACTTCCTCATGGAAGCCCAGACCGAGGCCATCATCGGCAAGGACCGGGTAGAAAAGATCCGCTTCAAGGATGGCACCGAGATCTATGCCGATCTGGTGGTCATGGCCGTGGGTATTCGCCCCAATATGGAGCTGGCGCAGAAGGCCGGCATCCACTGTGAACGGGGCATCGTGGTCAACGATACCATGCAGACATTCGACCCCCGTGTCTATTCCGTGGGTGAGTGTGTGCAGCACCGTGGCCAGTGCTATGGTCTGGTGGCGCCACTGTTTGAAATGGCCAAGGTCTGCGCCAACCACCTGGCCCACCACGGCATCGGTCGCTATGAAGGTTCCTTTACCTCTACCAAGCTCAAGGTAACCGGCATCGATCTGTTCTCGGCCGGGGATTTCCATGGCGATGAAAATACCGAAGAACTGGTGTTCCAGGATGCTTCGCGTGGTGTCTATCGCAAGCTGGTGGTGCGCGACAATCGCATCATTGGCGCCGTCATGTATGGTGACACCATCGACGGCAGCTGGTATTTCGATCTGCTGCGTGACGAGACCGACATTTCCGAAATGCGCGAGAACATTCTGTTCGGTCAGGCGCATCTGGGAGATTCGGGCCACGGCGAAGATACCCGTGTGGCGATGATGGCCGATGATGCGGAAATCTGTGGCTGTAACGGCGTGTGCAAGGGTGATATCGTCAAGGCCATCACCGAGAAGAAACTGTTTACCCTGGAAGACGTGCGGGCCCATACCAAGGCCTCCAGTTCCTGTGGTTCCTGTACCGGTCTGGTGGAATCCCTGCTGGCCCATGTGGTTGGTGGTGACCATTCGGTGGCACCACACCTGAAACCCATGTGTGGCTGTACCGAACTCAATCACGACACGGTGCGAGCTGCCATCGTCAAGCAGGAACTCAAGACCATTCCCGATGTAATGCGTGCCCTCGACTGGGATACGGAGGATGGCTGTCCCAAGTGCCGTACCTCGCTCAACTACTACCTGCTGTGTGCCTGGCCCGGTGAATACGAGGATTCCGGCCAGTCGCGTTTCATCAACGAACGTGCCCACGCCAACATCCAGAATGATGGCACCTATTCGGTGATCCCGCGCATGTGGGGTGGCATGACCACCCCCGATGAACTGCGTGCCATTGCCGACGTGGCGGAAAAATACAATGTTAGTACGGTGCATGTTACCGGTGGTCAGCGTATCGGCCTGTATGGACTCAAGAAAGAAGAGCTGCCTTCCATCTGGAGCGAACTCAATGAACGCGGCATGGTGTCCGGTCATGCCTATGGCAAGGCGCTGCGTACGGTCAAGACCTGTGTGGGCAAGGAATGGTGCCGCTTTGGTACCCAGGATTCCACCCATCTGGGCATCGAGCTGGAGAAGATGACCTGGGGTTGCTGGATGCCGCACAAGTTCAAGTTTGCCGTGTCCGGTTGTCCGCGTAACTGTGCCGAAGCCACCATCAAGGACTTCGGTGTGGTCTGTGTGGATTCGGGCTACGAGCTGCACGTTGGCGGCAACGGGGGCATCAAGGTTCGCGCCACCGACTTCCTGTGCAACGTCAAGACCGAAGACGAGGTCAAGGAATACAGTGCGGCTTTCATTCAGCTGTATCGCGAAGAAGCTCATTATCTCGATCGTACCGCTCCCTGGGTCGAACGGGTGGGGCTGGGTTACGTCAAGGAACGCATCGTCGAGGACGAGGAAGGTCGCAAGAAACTGGCGGAACGTTTCCTCTACTCCCAGTCCTTTGCCCAGAAGGATCCCTGGGCGGCACGTGTCGAGGGCGAAGCCAAACATGAGTTCGAACCCCTCAAGGTCGTCAACGACTGAGAGCCAAAGTAACCGGGCGCAGCTGGCGCCCGGTGTTCCCAATTTGCGAATCGAATGGTAAGTATTATGAGTGATAACTGGATAGAAGTAGGCAACAAGAACGACATACCCAAACAGGGAGCCCGTGTGGTACATACCCAGCACGGTGACATTGCCGTGTTCCGTACCGTGGATGATGAAATCTTTGCCCTGCGTGATGAATGCCCCCACAAGAAAGGTCCCCTGTCCCAGGGTATCGTGCATGGCAAGCGGGTTGCCTGCCCACTGCACGACTGGAAAATCCAGCTCGACACGGGGCTGGCAGTGGCTCCCGACGAAGGCTGTGCCGCCAGTTTTCCGGTCAAACTGGAAGGGGACACCATCATGCTGTCGCTGACCCCGGCGGACAATTGCTAGCAGGCTGTTGAAAAACACCGTTATTAGACAGCCTGTGTGCGGTATTTGCGTTCTGAAAATTCAGGGATGAATCATTCAGAGCTTAGCCGGAGATAACCGTTCTGACATCCTGCGGGTTTTCATGACAGGCCGCGAGATGCCGGAAAGCAAACTGGCTTGAGTGGTAAATGGAAAAACACGGGCTGGGTAAAGAATCGTCACCATAAACGGTCAGGAAAATTCAGTCGTCAGGGACGACCATGAAAATGTGGTTTGGAGAAAAGGGCAGAGGTCGATAAAACATGTTATTTGGACGCAAGCAAAAGAATCCCATCAAGCTGGCTGATCCCGGCGTCAAGGAGTGGAAGTACACCACCTGTGGTTACTGTTCCACCGGCTGTTCCATCGAGGTCGGGCTCAATGAAAAGGGTGAGGCAGTCACCACCCGCGGGGTCAGCGACGCCGATGTCAATCGTGGCAAGCTGTGTCTCAAGGGCATTTTCGAACATGAACTGTTCCGCAGTGCCGGGCGTGGCAGTACGCCGCTGATGCGCGACAAGCGTTACGAGGAATTCCGCAAGGTGTCCTGGGACACGGCGCTGGACAAGGTGGCCTCGGAGATCCAGCGTATCCAGGCTGCACATGGTCGCGACGCCTTTGCCATCGTCTCCACCGGCCAGATCATGACCGAGGAGTTCTACACCTTGGGCAAGCTGGCCCGTGGCGTGATTGGCACCAACAACTACGATGGCAACACCACCTTGTGCATGTCCTAGGCGGTGTCCGGTTACAAGCGTTCTTTCGGTTCCGACGGCCCGCCCGGCTGTTACGAGGATTTCGAGCATACCGAATGCCTGCTGGCCATCGGTTCCAACCTGCCCGAGCAGCATCCGGTGATCTACTGGCGTCTGCGCCAGGCGCTGGAAAAACGCAAGTTTCCCATCATCGTCGTCGATCCACGGGTCACCATGTTTGCGCAGATGGCCGACATTCATCTGCCCATCAAGCCGGGCACCGACGTGGTACTGCTCAATGCCCTGGCCCATGTAATCCTGGAAGAGGGACTGGAAGACCGGGCCTACATCAAGGCCAGCACCTCCGGCTACGACGACTTCGTCGAGCTGGTGCAGCAGTATGATCCCTATACTGCGTCCACCATCTGCGGCATCGACGAGGATACCATTCGCAACGTGGCGCGCACCTATGCCAAGGCCGGTGCCGCCATGACCATCTGGACCATGGGCATCAACCAGAGCACCCACGGCTCCGATGGTGTTGTGGGCATCAACAACCTCAACCTCATCACCGGCAACATCGGCAAGCCCGGTGGCAGCAGCCTGTCCATTACCGGCCAGTGCAATGCCATGGGCACCCGTGAATGGTCCTCCTGTTCCGGACTGCCCGGTTACCGGGCGCTGGAGAACGAAAAGGATCGCGAGGACATCGCCAGATTCTGGGGCATCGATCCCGAGTTTCTGCCGAAGAAACGCGGCTTGTTCCAGACCGACATCTTCCCGGCCATCGAGACCGGTCAGCTCAAGGGGCTGTGGATTATCGCCACCAACCCCATGACCTCCATGCCCAATACCCCGCGCATCCGCAAGACTCTGGAAAAGCTCGACTTCCTGGTGGTGCAGGATGCCTACGAGGACGTGGAGACCAACGAATACAGCCATGTGTACCTGCCGGCGGCCATCTGGGCCGAGAAGGAAGGGGTGTTCACCAACACCGAACGACGGGTGAATCTGATCAGCAACGTGGCCAGGCCCCATGCCGATTCAAAACCGGATCTGTGGATCTTCAACCAGATGGCCAGCCGCTTCGAGCAGGGGCGCAAGATGAAATTCCCCGAAACCGCCGCCGGCGTGTTCGAGGAAATGCGCGAGCTGTCCCGCGGCCGCATGCTGGATTATTCGGGCATGACCCACGAGAAGATCGAACAGCAGCGGGGCATACAGTGGCCCTGTACCGAAGGGGCCGAAACCGGCACTCCACGCCTGTACACCGACGGTAAGTTCC
The DNA here is from genome assembly GCA_024275915.1 of Gammaproteobacteria bacterium. Classification (GTDB taxonomy): domain Bacteria; phylum Pseudomonadota; class Gammaproteobacteria; order UBA6429; family Thiohalophilaceae; genus JAJRYG01. The sequence continues at coordinate 3,664 of JAJRYG010000005.1, read as the reverse complement.
AGCACGCCGACGGCCGGGCCAAGCTGATCCCCCTGCCTTTTGTCGACAACAACGAACGGCCCGACGAGGAATACCCTTTCTGGATCAACTCGGGCAGGGTGGTGGAGCATTTCCACACCCGCACCCGTACCGGCAAGCTGGGCAACCTCAACAAGTTCAGTCCCACGCCCTACATGGAGATGAATCCCGATGCTGCGAAGGAACTGGGTATCGAACATGGTGGCTATGCACGCCTGACCTCCCGCCGCGGTGATGCGGTGGTAATGGTACAGCTGACCCAGCGGGTGCCACCGAACATGGTGTTCATCCCCTTCCACTTTCATGAATGCGTCAATCGCCTGACCCTGGGCCTGCTGGATCCCCATTCCCGTCAGCCCGGCTTCAAGCAGGCGGCAGTGCGCATCGAGCCGGTGGCCAGTCAGCAGGATGCCGCGGTTCGCAACAGGGCGGCACGCACCTACTGAGCCGGATTTCGAGCTGGCCGTGCAACGAGATAAATAATGGAATTCGAGAATGTTTAAAGTACGTGACACAGAACCCGATTATGCCTTCGTCCCGCAGGTCGAGGCGCCCAGGACCAACCGTTATGGCAAGGCCATCGACCTGGTGGGCTCGCCCGACGATCCGCTGGTGGCCGAAGGCCTGGTGATCAATGGCGAGAAGAGCCAGTCAGACAATCCCAACCGCTACAAGCAGCATGGCTTTTACTTCAATGCCGACAACTGTATCTCCTGCCATGCCTGCGAATCGGCATGCTCGCTGAAGAACGACCTGCCCCCCTACCTGGCCTACCGGGCCGTGGGCTACGTGGAAGGCGGCAGCTATCCCAACTACACGCGGCTGAATATTTCCATGGCCTGCAATCATTGCGACGATCCGGTCTGCCTCAAGGGTTGCCCGACCCGGGCCTATACCAAGTTTGCCGAGTACGGGGCGGTGCTGCAGGATCCCGACATCTGTTTTGGCTGTGGCTATTGCACCTGGGTGTGCCCCTACAACGCGCCGCAACTGGACATGGAAAAGGGCCATGTGCACAAGTGCAACATGTGTGTGGACCGTCTCGAAGTGGGGCTCAAGCCGGCCTGCGCCGCCGCCTGCCTGGCCGGCGCCCTGGACTTCGGCGTCATCGAGACCACGCCCGAGAACTGCGATCAGCTGGAGACGCAGATTCCGGGCTTTCCCTCGCCGGACATCACCCATCCCAACATCCGCTTCCAGCAGATCCGTTCCCTGCCGCGGGAAATGACCCGACCCGATGCCATGCCCCTGCGTTACGAGCAGGACGAGCAGGGCCATGGCGACTACCATGCCAAGGTGCGCGAGCAGGGCAGGGTGGCCGAGTGGAACCTGGGCAAGCTGCGTTCGCGCGAGGATCCCCTGGTGATCTTCACCCTCATCTCCCAGGGCGTGATCGGCGCCTTTGTGGCCCTGTTCCTCGGTCCCCTGTTTGGCCTGGAGATGCTCGCTCCGGCCAGTCATCCGCTGGCCTACTCGCTGTTGCTGTTCGTGCTGCTGGGTCTGGAGACCTTTGCCCTGGCCCTGTCCACCATGCACCTGGGCAAGCCGCATCGTTTCTACCGGGCCTTCAACAATCTGCGATATTCGCCGGTCAGCCGCGAGGTGGCCAGCATTGCCGTGTTCTATAACCTGATGGCCGCCTACGCCATCGTCACCGCCTTTCCGGGCCTGTTCGCCTGGTTGCCAGACAAGCTCTACGCCGGTCTGGGCAGCCTGCTCGGCTGGGCCGCCGTGGTCGCCGGTCCGGTGGCGCTGTATTTCATGCACCGCATCTATCGCATCAGGGCACGACCCTTCTGGAACCACTGGCAGGTGCTGACCTCCTTCTATGGCAACATGCTGTCACTGGGGTCGCTGGTGGTGATGCTGGTCTATGGTGGTGTGCTGCTGGCCCAGCATCAGTCCTTCGTCAGCCTCAGCCAGGTTCTGATGTGGCCGCTACTGGCCGGCCTGTTGCTGGAAGCCTGGGGCCTGGTTGCCCACAGCCGTTACCTCAAGCACGCCGGTGGTGAAGCCGCAGCCTCACATTACGAGCAGACCACGAAATTCGGCAAGAGCTGGCAGTTGCGCAACGGCCTGTTGCTGGCGGCCATCTTCGGTACCGTGTTGCTGGGACTGATCGGAAACGGTGGCATGGCCGGTTACCTGGGCTGGTTGCTGCTGGCTGTGCTGTTCACGCTCAGTGCGTTGATCGGCCGTGCCCTGTTCTATGTGCTGGTGATCCCCACCACCATGCCGGGCGCCTTCTTCTGGCGCAACCGGGGCTTCCAGGAGCACGCCCGCGAATCCGGCCTGGCCGAGATGCCTCAGGTGGGGGTGTTGCCGGATACCCACTAGGGTATCGGCATCATCATGGCCCTGCGGCTCAGTGACATCGACGACGAGTTTCAGCGCGGGGTGTTTCTGGCGGTCTATCAGTCACGCCGACAGCGCCACCGGCGCCTGCTGGCGGCACTGGTGCTGCTGACCAAGCACATGGCAAGAGGCCTGCTGATCATCTGGCCGGCCTATCTGGTGCTGCTGGCCGGCCTGCTGTTTCCCCAGGTGCGTGAATACCTCTGGTATTTTCTTGCCCTGGCGCCGGGGCTGCTGGTCTGGTTGCTGATTTACCTTCGTGGCGCACGGCTGGAATACCGGCAGAGCGTACACGGTTTCATTCTCGACAAGGGTTTTATCAAACAGTTGATGTTCCAGTAATGAGTCTCGAAGTACAAACAACCTGTCCCTATTGCGGCGTCGGCTGCGGGGTGCTGGCGACCATCGACGAAGCCGGCAACGTGGCCATCAAGGGCGATCCGGCTCATCCGTCCAACTATGGCCGGCTGTGCTCCAAGGGGGCGGCGCTAGCCGATACCATCGGCATGGAAGGGCGCCTGCTGTACCCCGAGATCGAAGGCACGGCCCACAGCTGGGACAATGCCCTGCAGTACACGGTGGATCGTTTCCGGGCCATCATCGACGAACACGGTCCCGAGTCGGTGGCCTTCTATGTCTCCGGCCAGTTGCTCACCGAAGACTATTACGTGGCCAACAAGCTGATGAAGGGCTTCATCGGCACCGCCAACATCGATACCAATTCACGCCTGTGCATGTCCTCGGCGGTGGCGGCGCACAAGCGCAGCTTCGGCAGCGACACGGTTCCCTGCTGTTATGAGGATCTGGAACGGGCCAAGCTCATCGTGCTGGCCGGCTCCAATGCCGCCTGGTGTCACCCGGTGCTCTATCAGCGCATCGTCAGGGCAAAAAAGGACAACCCGGACCTGCTGGTGGTGGTGATCGATCCGCGCACCACCGCCAGCTGTGACATCGCCGATCTGCACCTGGCCATCGAGCCGGGCATGGATCATGTGTTGTTCAACGGCTTGCTGGTCCATCTGGATGAGAACGACGAGCGCAACCGCCTGTTCGTCGACAACCATACTGAAGGGCTGGATGACTGCCTGAAAGCGGCCCGCAGCCAGGCCGCCAGCACGGCCGTCATTGCCGACAAGTGCGGCCTGCCAGTCAGGCAGGTGGAGCAGTTCTACCGGCTGTTCGCCCGTACCGAGCGGGTGGTTAGCGTGTTCTCCCAGGGTATGAACCAATGGTCCTATGGCACCGACAAGATCAACAGCCTGATCAATTGCCACCTGCTTACCGGTCGTAT
>JAJRYG010000004.1 GCA_024275915.1 Gammaproteobacteria bacterium | reverse complement strand
GTCGTTGAGCATCTCGCGTACCTGCTGGGTGTTCATGCTCGAGTTCCAGGCCATGTTGGCCATGAAGATCAGCAGGGTGTCGATCTTGTAGGGATCCTGACGCCAGGCGTTGGTGATGGCAGTGTGCATCAGGCCGTGGGCTGCCAGGGGGAATTCCCAGGCGAAGGCCTTGTCGATGCGCACCGCTTCGTTGTTCTCGTCGACGAACAGATCATTGGGATCGGCCGGCCAGCCCAGGGGCATGCCGTTGAGCGGCGTGTTGGGCTTGACGTCCTCGGGGCCGCGCCCGGTCTTGGGGCAGGGCGGAATGGGGCGCGGGAAGGGCGCCTTGTGGCGGAAGCCGCCGGGCCGGTCGATGGTGCCGAGGATGGTCATGAGGATGGACATGGCACGAATGGTCTGAAAACCGTTGGAATGGGCGGCCAGGCCTCGCATGGCATGGAAGGACACCGGGTTGCCGGTGACCGTGTCGTGCTCCTCGCCCCAGACGTCGGTCCAGGCGATGGGCAGTTCGATTTTCTCGTCACGGGCGACGATGCCCATTTCATGGGCCAGACGGACGATGGTTTCCGCCGGGATGCCGGTGATGGTGGACGCCCATTCGGGGGTGTATTCCTCGACCCGTTCCTTGAGCAGCTGGAACGCCGGTTTGACCGGTTTGCCGTCCAGGGTGTATTCGCCGAGCAGGAAGGGATCGGCCGACTTGGTGCGCACATTGACCGGCTTGTCTGAGTTTCTGTCCCACCACAGCTTGTTCTGCGGGTCGAAACAGCCTTCTTCCACTTCCGTGTCCCGGGTGCGAATGAACATGCCATAGTCGTCGCTGGCTTCGTCGAGGTTCACCAGTTCGGCGGAATTGGTGTAATTGACCAGGAATTCACGGTCGTAGAGACCTTGCTTGATCAGCTCGTGGATGATGGCCAGCAGCAGGGCGCCGTCGGTGCCGGGCTTGATGGGGACCCATTCGTCGGCGATGGCCGAGTAGCCGGTGCGCACCGGGTTGATGGAAATGAAGCGGCCACCGTTGCGCTTGAACTTGGACAGGGCGATTTTCATCTGGTTGGAATGATGATCTTCCGCGGTGCCGATCATGATGAACAGCTTGGAGCGTTCCAGATCCGGGCCGCCGAATTCCCAGAATGAGCCGCCGATGGTGTAGATCATGCCGGTGGCCATGTTGACCGAGCAGAAACCGCCGTGGGCCGCGTAGTTGGGCGTGCCGAACTGCTTGGCAAACATACCGGTCAGGGCCTGCATCTGGTCGCGGCCGGTGAACAGGGCAAATTTCTTCGGATCCGTGGCACGAAGATGGCCAAGACGCTCTTCCATGATGTCGAAGGCCTCGTCCCAGCTGATTTCCTCGAACTGGGCATCGCCACGGTCGGCGCCAGCCTTGCGTTTGAGCGGCTTGGTGAGGCGGGCGGGAGAATACTGTTTCATGATCCCCGAGGCGCCCTTGGCACAGATCACGCCCTTGTTGAGCGGATGGTCGGGGTTGCCCTGGATGTAACGGACTTCACCGTCACGCAGGGTCACGCGGATGCCACAACGGCAGGCACACATGTAACAGGTGGTGTTCTTGACTTCTATACGGCCGTCGCTGGTGACAGCGGCAGAATTTTGCATCGACATATCATGACCTTCTTGAAATGGGTGCGGGATTATACGGAGCTAATACCCGTGCTGCCTAATCAGGTTTATTAAATATATTATAAAATCAATATATACTGATTTGCTTGAATGATAACCATATCCCATCAGGAATAAGTCGGAGACAAACACGATTCTGGACCGGGAAATGGCGAGAGAAAACTGCCTAAGTCATTGATAACAATAGACTCATTGCTCGGCTCATCATTGCGGCATAACTATAGACTATAATGAAACATTCTTCCTCCCGGCGACAGGTCAGACCACAGAATGATAAAATTCATTTATAAAACCGGATGTTTTGCGAGGTTTAATTTGCACTTTTTGCATAAAGGCCACCGATAGTCATCAGGTATTTCATTTAAAAAATAAATTCCATTTATACGAAACTAGATAAATCTGAATTGTGTTTCGGTGGCGTTTCGGTCACTGTAGCACACCGCCGGGTCTGCAAGGGCAGGGGACAGCATGCTCCCGCCCCGAAGATCGGGCATGAAGGCTGAGAGGGTTCAGTCTACGACGATCACAGGTGATGAATCTGTCGCCAAGTTGATCGAGCGCAATTCCATAACAGGCCAATTTTTGGGGGCTTGGTATCATACGGCACGCTGGACGCGGACCTGACATATATATAGTGTTACGGTCTGCAGTCAGACAAACGGTCCGGAGTTGATACTGAAATCCGGAACAATCGGTATTCGTATACTTTTGAGGAGTAGAGTCGATGGCGGACATCATCGCTACCAATGAAACGATTCTTGTAGTCGGCGGGGGGATCAGCGGCATGACAGCAGCACTCGAGGCAGCTGAATGTGGCAAGCAGGTCATTCTGATCGAAAAAGGCCCATCCGTCGGTGGACGGGTCAGTCAGCTATATAAATATTTCCCCAAACTGTGCCACCCTACCTGTGGCCAGGAAATCAATCAGCGTCGCATCAAGGCCAACAAGAACGTGCGCCTGCTGACCATGACCGAAGTGGCCGAGGTTTCCGGTGAAGCGGGCAATTACAGTGTGACCCTGAAAACCGCACCCCGTTACGTCACTGAAAACTGCACGGCCTGTGGCGATTGTGGTGAAGCCGTCGAAGCGGAGTTTGACAGCGAGCACAACTATGGCCTCGGCAAACGCAAGGGTGCCTACCTGCCGCATCAGATGGCCTACCCGCAGCGTTACGTACTGGATCCCAGCATCATCGGTACACCGGATGCCACCAAGGCCAAGGAAGCCTGCAAATACGATGCTATCGATCTGGACATGCAGGAAGAGACCACCAGTATCACCGTCGGTGCCATCATCTGGGCCACCGGCTGGCGTCCCTATGATGCCAACAAGATCCAGCCTTACGGCTACGATCGCTTTGCCAATGTCATCACCAGTGTCGAGTTTGAACGCCTGATGGATCCCCATGGACCCACCGGGGGCAAGCTGCTGCGTCCCAGTGACGGCAAGGAAGCCAAGGACATCGCCTTCATTCAGTGTGCCGGTTCCCGTGATCGCAACTACCTGAAACATTGCTCACGCATCTGCTGCATGGCCTCACTCAAGCAGACCACCTATGTGCGTGAAAAATATGCCGATGATGGCAAGGCGACGATTTACTACATCGATATTCGTGCCATCGACCGCATCGATGACTTCTACCAGAATGTGAAAGCCGATGAGAATGTCAGTTTCATCAAGTCCAAGGTCGCCAAGATCGAGGAAGACAAGGCCAGTGGTAACCCCGTGCTGCACGGTGTGAATACAGAAGGTTACGAGCGCTATGCCAACCCGCACGACCTGGTGGTGCTGGCGGTAGGCATGGAGCCCAGTGTCGCCAGTGAGGACTTCCCCATCAAGGTGACGGTCAACGACAACGGTTTCATCGAACAGGACGAAGCCAATGGTGCGATATTTGCTGCCGGCTGTGCGTCTGATGCACTGGACGTCAACCGGGCTGTACAGAGTGCAACTGCCAGCGCTTTGCGAGCGATTCAGGTAGTCAACAAAGTTGCTGGAATGGAGGGTTAAAGAGTGGCTGAAGATATCAAGATAGGTGCATACATTTGTCAGGGTTGTGGAATTGGCGAGCGTGTCGACACCGCCCAGCTGGCCCAGGTTGCCCAGCGTGACGCCAAGGCAAACATCGTCAAGGAACATCCCTTCCTCTGCAACGCCGAAGGCGTGAAGATGATCCAGGACGACATCGACAACGAAGGCGTCAACCGGGTGGCCATCTGTGCCTGCTCGCGCCGAGCCAAGACCGATGCGTTCAGTTTCGACAACGTGGCCATCACCCGTGCCAACCTGCGTGAAGGGGTCATCTGGATTCGCCCGGACACGGATGAAGCCCGTGAAACCACCCAGGAAATGGCCGAGGACTATGTGCGCATGGCCGTGACCGAAACCAAGTACATGAGCCTGCCCACCGGTGACGAGGAAACCAAATACACGCCCAACCTGCTGGTGGTAGGTGGTGGTGTCAGTGGCATGACTGCGGCAATCGAAGCGGCCAAGGCCGGTTATTCGGTTGCCATCATCGAAAAAACCGGCGCCCTCGGTGGGGCTGCGGCCAACAGCTGGAAACGCATTCCCCAGCGTGGGCCCTACGCCGATCCGGAAGACACCGGTGTCGATGCCCTGATCAGCGAAATCGAAGCCAACGACAAGATCACCGTGCACCTCAACTCCACCATTACCAAGACCTCCGGTGCACCGGGGCGTTTCTCGGTGGACATCACCACTGAAAGCGGTTCGACCGTTACCGAAAACTTCGGTGCCATCGTCCAGGCTTCCGGTTACAAGGAATATGATGCCAGCCAGCTTCCAGAGTTTGGTTATGGCAAGTCAGCCAATGTGGTCACCCAGGCCGAGCTGGACGCCATGGCCAAAGAAGCCAATGGTGCCCCGCTGAAGACCAAAGACGGCAAGGACGTCACCAGTGTGGCCTTCATCCAGTGTGTCGGTCAGCGTTCCGACAAGGAAGGCCATCTGCCTTACTGTTCGGGACACTGCTGCAGCACTTCCATCAAGCAGGCTATGTACTTCAAGGATGCCAATCCGGACATCGATACCAATGTCATCTACACGGATCTGCGTACTCCCGGTGCCGGTGGTGAAGATTTCTACCGCAGCGGTCAACGCAAGGGCATCACCTTCACCAAGGGTGAGGTTTCCGAAGTTGTCGAAAGTGGCGGCAGTCTGGAAGTGAAGTTCCGGGACCTGATCCTTGCCGAAGACACCAGCGAGAAAGTCGATCTGGTGGTGCTGGCTACCGGTCAGGTGGCCAACGCCGGTGTCAACATCGAGGAAGTGGACCAGGACGAGCCGGGTCAGTTCACTGTCAATGTGGATTCCATTCTCAACATGGATTACCGTCAGGGCAAGGATCTGCCCCAGCTCAAGTATGGCTTCAGTGACTCCCACTTCATCTGCTTCCCTTATGAAACTCGCCGTACCGGCATCTATGCGACAGGCCCCGTGCGTCGTCCCATGGACATGCAACAGGCCATCGAAGATGCCACCGGTGCCGCGATGAAGGCCATTCAGGCCATCGAGAACGCTGCCAAGGGTCGTGCTGCCCATCCTCGCTCTGGGGATCTGAGCTTCCCCCATTTCCGTCGTGAAGGCTGTACCCAGTGCAAGCGCTGTACCGTGGAATGTCCCTTCGGAGCCATTGATGAAGATGAACAACGCTTCCCGGTTTTCAATGAGGAACGCTGCCGTCGTTGTGGTACCTGCATGGGTGCCTGTCCGGTGCGTGTCATCTCCTTCGAGAACTACTCGGTCGATTCGGTCGGTCAGCAGCTGAAGATCGTCGATATCCCGGACGAGTTCGACGAGAAACCGCGTATCCTGGCGCTGGCCTGTGAAAACGATGCCTACCCGGCACTGGACATGGCCGCCATGAACAAGGTGGAATACAGTGCCTTCGTGCGCGTCATTCCGGTTCGCTGTCTGGGTTCGGTCAATCTCATCTGGATCACCGATGCCCTCAACAGTGGTTATGATGGTGTGGTACTGATGGGCTGTCAGAAAGGCGAGAACTACCAGTGTCACTTCGTCAAGGGCTCCGAAATTGCCCATATTCGCATGAGCAAGGTGGACGATACCCTGCAGTCACTGAGTCTCGAACCGGAGCGCGTCAGTGTTCACGAGGTAGCGATTACCGATATCGAGCGTGCGCCGGGTATCATCAACGAGATGGCAGAAACCATCGAAAAGATCGGCATGAGCCCATTCAAGTTCTAGGAGGAAGTGATGTCAAACATGAATCAAGCTATGGTTGAAAAATACCGTAACGACTTCCTTAAGGAAGTGAAAGCCAATGTCGAGGAAGGCGACTGGGTGCAGATGTGCATGCAGTGTGGTGTCTGTTCCGGCTCCTGTCCGTTTGGTCCCTACTGGGATCATCCACCACAGGAACTGTTCATGATGATCCGCGCCGGCAAGCGTGAGGAAGTCCTGTCGTCCAATTCCATGTGGATGTGTACCTCCTGCTACAACTGTATTGCCCGCTGTCCGCGAGAACTGCCGATTACCCATATCATGCACGGCCTGGCCCATTACGCCGACCGTCTGGGACTGGCACCCAAGGAGCAGCCCACTCGCAAGTTTGCCAACCGTTTCTGGGACAACCTGGTGAAAAAGGGCCGGGTCAATGAACTGAAGCTGGGTGTCAGCCTGTACTTCATGAATGGTTTCATCGAAGGCATCAAGACTGCCATGGCAGCCGCGCCGCTGGGCATGGGCATGATGAAGGCCAAGCGCCTGTCACCGATGGAATACTTCGGTGGCCACGGCGTCAAGGACAGCAAGGGTCTGGATGCGATTCTGAAGAAAGCCCGTCAGATCGAAGACGAAAAAATTGCGAAGTACAACAGCTAGGAGAACCACAAAGTGTCGAAGAAAGAATATTCATTTTACCCCGGCTGTTCTTCCCAAAAAGCAGCCTCGGCATCCAACTACCAGACCTCGGTCAACAGCATGTGTGACGTGCTGGACATCCAGCTCAACGAGATCCCGGACTGGAACTGCTGCTCGGCCTCCATCGGTTATGCCGGTGGTGGTGAGCTGCCCCGTCTGGCCCTGTCGGCACGCAACATGGCCCTGTCCGAACAGGCTCATGCCGGTCAGGACATCGTCGCCACCTGTGCGGCCTGCTGGCTGGCCACCCGCGAGACCAAGGAACGTCTGCTGCATGACGAGGCACTGATGAAGGAAACCAACGAGGCCCTGGCTGCCGGTGGCCTCAAGGTCGAAGCCAACCAGGACATTCGCCACATGGTGGAAGTGCTGATCGAAGACTTCGGTTACGACGAGCTGGGCAAGCATGTACAGAAACCGCTGGAAGGCATCAAGATTGCCGGTTACGTGGGCTGTCAGACCAACCGGCCTTTCGGTATCGCCGGCGAGTCTTTCGAAAATCCCAAGTACCTGGACAAGCTGGTGGAAACCCTGGGTGCCGAACCAGTGGAAAATTACGACAAGAAGGTCTCCTGCTGTGGTGGAGCCCTGGCCTTCAGCGAACCGGAAAAGAGTCAGGCCCTGATCAAGGACATCATCGAGTCGGCCTACGACGGCGGTGCCGAAATGATCGTCACGCCCTGTCCCGTCTGCCAGCTCAACGTCGAAGCCTACCAGGACAACATTAATGCCAAGTACAAGACCAAGTTCAGCATGCCGGTGGTTTACTACAGCCAGCTGATGAGTGTGGCCTATGGCAAGTCCGGCAAGGAAGCGGGTCTCGATGGCCAGTTGATTGCAGCGAAAAAACTGGAGGACATTGCCGGCAAATAGCCGCAGTTAGTGCCTCGCAGAAAAAAGCAACCCGCCTCCTGGCGGGTTTCTTTTTGCCTGAAAAAGGTGGTGGGCCGGGCTACCTCGGACACGTTCTAAAATAAGTATATTCCGTAAAAATGATAATGGTAGAATTTTTTCCGCGAGAGGGTAGAATGGCATGCTCATCGAAGCATCTGGATGCGGGAAAGAGCCGGAATGGCCGCGCCGCATCGAGAACCGGTATTTTCCAAATCATCATTACAGGGGGAGGATATGGCCAACCGAGTTCGGCATTTGCTACTGTTGCTTGCCGGGATGTCTCTGTTAATTTCATCAGCACTGCTTGCAGAAGAAAAGCCGATTATCTGGTCCGGCTGCAGTGTTGCCAAACAGGCTTTCATGATCGGACTTGCCGAAGCTTACCAGCAGCGTACCGGTATCAAAATCAGGGTCAGTGGCAGTGATTCCACCACCAGCATCCGCGATACCATTGCAGGAAAAAATGATATCGGTGGTGCCTGTCGTGTCACCCTGGATACGGATCCACTCGAACGCAAGGCACATCAGATCCCTGTCGCCTGGGATGCCCTGGTGGTGGTTGTCCACAAGGATAATCCACTGGAAAACATCAGCCTTGCACAGTTACAGCGTCTGTACCGGGGAGAGCTGACCAGCTGGCAGACACTCAACGGCCAGTCGGCCCCCATTGAGCTGTATGGTGGAAGCGATCGTTTCTCCGATGAGGCGCTGAGCCTGCGCGAACTGCTGTATCACAATCCGGCCGCAGCCTTGCAGATCAGTCACCAAGTCGAGTCTTCAAGGCAAATCCTGCAGGCCACAGAAGACAATGTCAATGCCATCGGTATCACCGGCATGAGCGAGGCACTGGCTCATGATGTAAAGATCCTTCGTGTCGATAATAGGCTGCCCAGCTATGAAAACATTCGCTATGGAGACTATGCACTGACCCGCCCTCTGTTTCTCATCACCCGCTACAAGAACCAGGACAGACAGGTGCAGAAATTTGTTCGCTTTGCTGTCAGCCGTGAGGGACAGGACGTGATTCGCAAGCAGGGTACAGTGCCCTATGCCGAAGCCATGGTTCTGGTGATGAAGCAACAGCAGCAGTCGGGTCGGGCTTCGGCTCAGGACCTGTTTCGTAACAGGGCCAGCCTCAACTGAGAAAGACTCGCCTGCTCGCGAGTCGAAGCCTGGCTTCGGACATGCTCTCGACAAGACTTTTCACCGGACCTGGGCGTTTCAGCGTGCTCGCCGGTGACATATTTTCGCCTCGTTAGAATAATTTGTGGGTGGAGACGGATGTGTTTCTGTTTCAAGTTGTTGATATTGTGATAATTATAATGGCGCAATGTGAGCTGTTTTCTTACAGGGCAACCTGGTTTGAACGTTTGGAATGCACTGGGGTGTGTTTAATGGTCGAAACCATACCGAAGGGTTCCCTCTCCCTCCGGGAGAGGGACAGGGTGAGGGAATCGAAACGACTGAGAAGGTTGGCGTGCGCACAGCGTCGGCCAGCAAGCAATGCAGAACGTCTACTCTTGAAACACATCCGTCGCCGTCATCCAATGGGCTTGAAGTTTCGATGCCTGGGGCGTCATTGAGCTCTAAATGGTTGATTTTGTTTGCCTGGATGCCAAATTGATTATCGAAGCCGATGGCGGACAATAGGCTGAACAAATCGCCCAAGGTGCCAGACGAAAACCCGGCTGGAAGCAATGGGGTATCCGCTTATGCGTTTGTGGGATCACGAAATACCAGGCGAACTTCACAGTGTGCTTGAATAAATACAACCCTCCTCACCCCAGCCCTCTCCCGGAGGGAGAGGGAGTCAGCACGGTGGCCACCCACAAATTCTTCTGAAGAGCCATATTTTCCGGCACTGGCAGCGAGTGGAAGGCAAAAGCGTCCCTGCACCGCACACAGGCAGTCGAATAACGGCGTTTTTCAACAGCCTGGTAACCGTTTTTCGAGCCTGCCGATGCCGCTGCGACGTCCCCCGTGGCGCCGGGCCTTGCTGAACTGGCCTTCCTCCCCTCAATTCAGGGACTAGAACATTGGTTGTAGTTACCCGGAAATGACAAGTCTGAGCCGGTTCTCAGGGAGAGTGGGGTTGATTTTTTAAAGAACATTGGCACATTTGACGATATAGCAGGTGTCTGCAGACGTCTTCTTGATAGCCGGCTTTTATTTTCCCCCCAAACCCCATTCTGGTTTTGTGGTTGATTCCCTGAAAGCATCTGGAAAAACAAGGAGATATGCGATTGTTCGAAGTAGAAGCAAGTTGTTGGCAAGGGAATAGCCTTGGTTAAAATATTTGAGGAAAAGGTTATGAAAATGCACATCTTGTTCAGGCACAGTCTTTGGGGACTTTTATTGCCACTGCTTGGCCTTGCGATCGGCCCCGTGCAGGCTGGTGAGGCGAATGTCATCAACTGGGCTGGCTGCGGCATCACCAAAAAAGCCTTTATGAAGGAACTGGCCATTGCCTATGAAAAGCGTACGGGTATCAAGATCAACCTGTCCGGCGGCGGGGCCACAAAAGGGATTCGCCGTGCGGCGGACGGCAGCATCGACATTGGTGGCGCATGCCGGGTTTCCATCGAATCTGATCCCAGGGAACGCAATGCCCATCAGATCCCGGTCGCCTGGGATGCACTGGTGGTGATCGTCAACAAGAACAATCCGGTCGAGGGCCTGAGCTTTCAGCAGTTGCAGAAGATCTACACGGGTAAGATCACCAACTGGAAGGAACTGGGTGGCAATGATGCACCGATCGATCTGTATGTGCGGCGGGGCAAGATGTCCGGTGTGGGCCGGACTGTGCGCGAGCTTGTATTCCATAATTTTAATCAGGACTTCAAGACCACCTATGTGGTCAAGTCATCGGGACCGGGGGAAAAAGGCGTGCTGAAAAATGTCAACGGCATTGGCATGACCGGCATCAGCAGCGCCAAACGTCGAGATCTCAAGCTGCTCAAGCTCAATGGCAAGGCGCCCACCTACGAAAATATCAAGAAGGGAGAGTACGTGCTGTACCGGCCCCTTTATCTGGTGACCAAATATGCCAATGTGGATAAAAAGGTGCGTGATTTCATTCGCTTTGCCGTCAGCCGTGAAGGGCAGGCAATCATCCGCCAGCAAGGTACTGTCCCGTATTCCGAAGCCATGGGCCTGGTGATGAAGCAGCTGGATCAATATGACAAGGCACTGGCTGATGGCCTGTTTCATACCAAGGCGCAGGCGGTAAAATGAGGGGTGTTATCGGCCAGCCAGGCTGAACAAGCCTGGCAAAAAGCCACAAAAAAGCCGCATCACGGGGATGCGGCTTTTTTGTTGGGGAACCCGTGGTCGTTCAGGAGGCTCTAGTCCTGAATGTATTCATCGATGGGATCCTTTTCCTGTGCCAGTTTGCGCTCCAGCTCTCGCCGGGCTTCCAGGATTTCCTTACGTTCTTCCATGCGCTTGTCGTAGGCACCTTCCTTGAGGGGAATGGACTGTTCGCCAAACAGGACCTGCTTGAGCAGGCGGTAGCCGAACTTCATGCGCTCCACATCATCATTGTCGATGCGCTCGAATTCCTCGGCAGGAATGTCGTAGACATTGAGAAAATTGGGTGAATTGAGGAACTGGCGGAACCGGTCCGTGTCGTAGCTGACCAGGAAGAAAAACTGGAAGCTGGTCGGGCTGGGATTGCCAATGGCCGGGCCGGCTGATTTTTTCTTCAGGATGATGCGGTAGTAATCCCGGTTCAGCTCGTCGAATTCTTCCACCTGCTGTTCCTTGCGATACTCCGCCACGGTCAGTTCGCGGTCTTCCTTGTGGCCCATGCAGTGGGACTCCTGTACCAGGGCATAGTGCTGCTCATCGTGGTATTCGTCGGACTTGCGGGATGACAGCAGGGCGACGGGATAGTAGCGGCAGGCCGTGGGCCGGTCCTCGTAGACGGTACAGCCCTTTTCCTCGTCCATGAACAGGCACACGGGCTCATCATCGGTGGTGCGCATCTTCACGCCGGGCATGCCCGAAGCGTCCAGCTCGAAGGGAACGGTATGCTTTTTCAGGAATTCGGTGGACGTCATGCCCAGGCGGTTCTTGAGACGAATGATGTCGTAGGGCGCCAGGGTGATGTCGGCCTGTTTGCAGCAGGCATTGAAGCAGGAGATGCCGGGATAGCAGTTGAACTTGATCTTGCTGTCGATTTGCAACCGGACCGGTTCGATCGGGCTGTCAAAAGGAACGTCATTAAAACGGTTTTCGCTCATTATTTTTCCTCCCTTGCGGGATTTATTCCAACAGAACCACGCATTATAGCTGAAAATGGTGGAAATAAAGACCACAATATTTATATGTGTTGTGCGTTTGAGCCATGCAGAACACAGCGCGAGTGACCCGTCTTAAATAAAGCGTATTTTGCGCCAAATGACAGTTATAATAAAACTTGCCGCGACGCCATGAATTTAGCCACGGATAGGCTATAACATGCTTTATAATTTGCTTTTCATATCCCTGTCGTAGCATGTGCGGTTAAAGAGCATCCTGCCAATGGAACCAGAGAAACATGAGCGAAACCTATTTTACTTTTGAAGTCCAGCCGGTTATTCCCGAACGCCTCAGCGGTCTGGAAAAGCTGGCCAACAACTTGTATTACAGCTGGGATCGG
Source organism: Gammaproteobacteria bacterium (assembly GCA_024275915.1). Lineage (GTDB taxonomy): Bacteria > Pseudomonadota > Gammaproteobacteria > UBA6429 > Thiohalophilaceae > JAJRYG01. Next base: position 2,883 of record JAJRYG010000004.1, on the reverse strand, counting down.
AGCGTCCGTGGTCTGTTCCACCGGCTTGACCCCGAGCTGTGGGAGTCGTGCGGGCACAATCCGAAGGTGTTCCTGCGCCGAATCGCTCAGGAAAAGCTGGATGACGCTGCCGAAGATCACATCTTCCTCGAGGAATACAGTCGGGTCATGTCCTCCTTCGAGTCCTATCACGAAAAAATCATCCACCCGAAAATCGAGGAGTATCTCGATCCGGAACAGGACCTGGTCGCCTATTTCTGCGCCGAGTTCGGATTTCACGAGAGTTTTCCCATCTATTCGGGCGGGCTGGGGATCCTCGCCGGCGATCACTGCAAGGCGGCCAGTGATATGGGCGTGCCGTTCGTTGCCATCGGGCTGCTCTACCGTCAGGGCTATTTCACCCAGACCATCGATGCGGCCGGCAATCAGCTGGCCACCAACGTTGCCACCTGCTTCAAGAATCTGCCCATCAAGTCGGCCCGTAACGCACAGGGTGAGAAAATCCACGTCGAGGTGGAAATCGATGGGCGCCCCGTGCGGCTCAAGGTCTGGCAGGCCCAGGCCGGGCACATTACCCTCTACCTGCTCGACAGCGATCTGCCCAGAAACGAGGAGCAGGATCGCCAGATCACCTTCCAGCTCTATGGTGGTGACAATACGGTACGCATTCAGCAGGAAATCGTGCTGGGTATCGGTGGCGTTCGTGCCCTGCAGGCCCTGGGGCTCAAGCCCAATGTCTGGCATATCAACGAAGGCCATTCCGCCTTTCAGGTACTGGAACGATGCCGGGACTATGTCAGCAAGGGCATGAGCTTTGACAGCGCCCATGAGCTGGTTGCCGCCGGCACCGTCTTTACCACCCATACACCGGTGGCAGCCGGGCACGACATTTTCAATGAACACCTGATGCTGCAGTATTTCAGCCGTTACGTTGAACAGCTGGGCATTTCCATGGAGGAGTTTCTCGACCTGGGTGTAACACCGGGCAACAGTGGCAGCTTCAACATGACCGCACTGGCGCTGCGCAGCTCCCGTTTTCACAATGGCGTGAGCAAGATTCACGGCGCGGTGGCGTCGAAAATGGAAGGTTATATCTGGCCACAGATCCCGCACCGGGAAAACCCGATTTCCTCCATCACCAATGGCGTGCATGCTCCGACCTTCCTGGCGCGTGAGTGGGTCAACCTGTTCGACATGCGCTTTCGCGAATGGCGTAACCAGTTGCTCAACCCGGACTACTGGCAGTGCCTGGATGAAGTCCCGGATCACCGCTTTGCCAGCTTACGCCAGGAGCTCAAGTCGCAGATGCTCGAGTACGTCAACCAGCGGGTAGTGCAGCACTGCCGTCGCAATGGCTGCAGTGAGGCGCTGATTTCACGCATCACCAGCATCACCTCAAAACCGGAAGCCGACGTGCTGGTGCTGGGTTTTGCCCGGCGCTTTGCCACCTACAAGCGTGCCACCCTGCTGTTCAGCGATCCCGATCGCCTGTCGCGCCTGCTCAACGATCCGGAACGGCCGGTGTTGCTGATTTTTGCCGGCAAGGCACACCCCAACGACATTCCCGGACAGGAGCTGATCCGTACCATTCATGAGTACAGCCTGCGGCCGGATTTTGTCGGCAAGATCATTCTGCTCGAGGGTTACGACATGGCGCTGGCCCGCAAGCTGGTTACCGGCGTGGATGTCTGGCTCAACACCCCCGAGCCACCGATGGAAGCCAGTGGTACCTCGGGTGAAAAGGCGGCCATCAATGGTGTCGTCAATGTCAGTGTCCTCGATGGCTGGTGGGCCGAAGGTTTCAATGGTGAAAACGGCTGGGGCATCTCACCGCACGAACAGCAGTTCGATCCGGCCTACCGGGACAGGGAAGAAGCCAACGATCTGTTGACCATCCTTGAAAAGGAAGTGGTTCCCATGTTCTATGACCGGGGCAATCAGGGTTATTCGACGAACTGGGTCAGGGTCTCCAAGGCCTCGATGAAATCCTGTATTCCTGAATACAATGCCCAGCGCATGCAGATGGACTATGTGAAAATGTTCTACAGCCAGGCGAAGGTCCAGTTCAAGGCCCTGTCACAGAATAACAACAGTCATGCCGTGGAGCTGGCCCAATGGAAACAGAAGATCAGACAGCACTGGGAGGGTGTGAGAATGCACCGTACCGATGAAGCATTATCGGCCATACAACATGGTGGTCATCTCCCGGTGCATATCAGCACCTTCCTCAATGGCCTGGATCCGGAAGATGTGGCGGTCGAGTGTCTGGTGGGCAAGAGAAAGGGTGATGAGTTTGTGGTGCATGATCGCTTCTTTCTCAAATACACGGAGCAGCAGGGTGATGAACACCTGTTCTCACTGGAAATTCAGCCTTCGCAGCCGGGCCTGAACCATTACAAGATCAGGATGTATCCCTATCACCACCTGCTGGCACATCGCCATGAAACAGGTTGCATGATCTGGCTTTGACAGTCTTGGCCGGATATTTTTTGGAGTCAGCAGTTGGACACGAAGAAACACTGGGAAACGGTCTATCAGTCAAAGGCAACGGATGAAGTCAGCTGGTATCAGTCCAATCCGGCTACCTCGTTAAGCCTGATTGAGGCGGCCGGTTTAGAAAAGCACCAGCCCATAATCGATGTGGGCGGCGGTGCTTCAAACCTGGTCGACCACCTGCTTGCGGATGGTTACAGCAATCTCAGTGTACTGGATATTTCCTCGACGGCCATTGATGCCGCCAGGAAACGCCTTGGACAAAAGGCGCAACGGATAAGTTGGCATGAAGCAGATGTCACCCGTTTTCATCCCTCGGTAAAATTCTCGCTCTGGCATGACCGGGCAGTATTCCATTTTCTGACCCGAGCGGAAGAGCAGCAAGCCTATGTGGAAAATCTGAGCAACAGT
>JAJRYG010000057.1 GCA_024275915.1 Gammaproteobacteria bacterium | reverse complement strand
GCGATGATGCGGCTATGCAAATCCAGTGGCTTTTTCTGGCCATGGGTGCGGGCCGATGAGGGCTGCGTAGCCCTGGCCAGCAACATGCCACTGAGTGCGTGGGTAATGGTATCCATATACTGTCAAGTCGTCTGAAATAACCTCAACCGACCGGGGTTAAGCCCCCGGTCGGTGTCAAGGTGTTGATTTGTTTGCCCGGGCAGACAATAAACCTTGAATAATCAAGACCTTACCCTTGGACAAACACATTAAAGAATCGGATCGGCAAGCCGATTACTACCCTATGTTTTTCTCGTACAAAAGCGTCTCGTAGTCGATTATGGCACATGCCTCCCATGGCGGGCAGGATTCCATCCTCATCGTCGAAAAAGACCCCCACATCGCTTACCTGCTCGATTACATGCTGAGCCGTGAGGGATTCAATGTCATCAGTACCACCAGTTGTGAATCGGCTCTGCTGCTGATGCGCAAGATGCTGTCGCCCTGTGTGGTGTTTCTGGACATTGAGTTGTCACGCCGGCATGAAAACGACTTTCTCAAATGCCTGCGTGGCATGCCGGGCTGGCAATCGACACCGGTTATCCTCTTGACCGAGAACTATGGCTATGAGCATATCGACCCTGCCCTGGCCGCCGGTGCCACCGACTACATCGTGCAACCGTTCAATGCGGCGGAGCTGCTGGTGCAGATACAGCGCCATAAACTGTCGCCCTGACACGCTGTGTCTGAAAAGGGGATATTCTTGCGGGATCAGATGTCTGTATCGGGCGGGACCACCTTGATCACTTCATCGATAGTGGTCAGCCCCATGGCAATCTTGCGTGCCCCGGCGATGCGGAGCTGTACCATGCCTTCACGAATGGCCGCCTGACGGATCTCGGCGGCATCACTGTCGGGCTTGATTTCCTTTCGTAGCGAGGGCGTCATGCGCAATATTTCATACAGGCCGGAACGGCCCATGAAGCCGGTATCACGGCACTTGTCACAGCCCACGGCCTTGAAGAACCGCCCCGAGCCGCTCATTTTGTAGGGCGTGGTCATGGCCTTCCAGACATCCTCGTCGATGTCGGTGGGTTGCTTGCAGTGGGGACACAGGGTTCGCGTCAGGCGCTGGGCCATGACCCCCAGCAGGGTAGCATTGATTAGGTAGGCCGGGACGCCGATTTCACGCAGGCGGGGAATTGCCGATGCGGCATCATTGGTATGCAGGGTCGACAGCACCAGGTGGCCGGTGAGTGCGGCCTGGATGGCCATTTCGGCGGTTTCACGATCCCGTATTTCCCCCACCATGATGATGTCCGGATCCTGACGCAACAGGGTACGAATGCCGGTGGCAAAGTCGACACCGATGTTGTGCTGTACCTGCATCTGGTTGAATTCGGTCACCACCATTTCGATGGGATCTTCCACCGAGCAGACATTGACTTCCGGTTTGGCCAGTTGTTTCAGGGTCGAATAGAGGGTGGTGGTTTTGCCGGAGCCGGTGGGGCCGGTGACCAGCACGATACCGTGCGGCTGGGTCACCATGGCATTCCAGGCAACGATTTCCTTTTCGTTGAATCCCAGTGCGGTAAAATCCTTCAACAGCACTTCCGGATCGAAAATACGCAGTACCAGCTTTTCACCAAAGGCGGTGGGCATGGTGGACAGACGCAGTTCGATTTCATCGCCATTGTGCAGTTTGGTCTTGATGCGGCCATCCTGGGGACGGCGTTTTTCCACCACGTCCATGCGCCCCAGCACCTTGATGCGACTGGTCACCGCAGTCATCACCGGTGGTGGCATTTCATACACATTCTGCAACACGCCGTCGATGCGAAAACGGATATGGCCCATGTCACGCCGGGGTTCCATGTGGATGTCGGAGGCCCGCTGGTCGAAGGCGAACTGCAGCAGCCAGTCGACAATCTGCACGATATCCTGATCATTGGCATCCAGCCGACCTGACTTGCCCAGCTCCACCAGTTGTTCGAAATTGGTGGCACCATGGGCATCATCGGCAGACTTGTCGGTGGTGGCCCGGCGCAGGGAGTGGCTGACGCTGTAGAATTCATCGAGATAACGGGCAATGTCCACCGGGTTGGCCACCACCCGCTCGATTTCCATGTTGTTGACATGGGCCAGCTCCGACATCCACTGGGTCACATAGGGTTCGGCCGTGGCGATGGTGACCACATTGTTTTCCACCCCGACCGGCAGGATCTTGTAGCGCAGTGCATAGGCATGGGAAGTCACGGCCGTGACCGCGGTGACATCGATTTTCAGGGGATCGATACGGAAATAGGGCAGGCTGGCGCGTTCTGCCAGCCACTGACTGAGGGTTTCCACATCCAGCTGCTTGCCGGGATGTTTCTGATCTTCCCAGCCCTGCTGGGAGAGCATGATGATGGGATGGATATCCAGGGTACCGGTGCGGGCCGGGAACATGAACTGCTCCACATCCTTCTTGTCCAGGCGACCGTCTTCGACCAGCTCCTAGATGATCTCCTGCAGGGTCAGGTGACGGTCGGCCTGGGAAAAAGGGGGGGTTACTTGCATAGGGGGTTACACCACATGAATTTATCCGAATTATTTACCGGCACGAATCAGGCCTCCCAGGCCAACTTCTTCCAGCTTGCTGTTGAGGTAGTCACGCACACTGTCCACCTCCTCCATCACCAGTACTTCACCAAGAATTTCCTCGGCCCGATCGCGGCTGAAGTTTCGTATCACCCACTTGACCCCGGGCAGGCTGGAAACACTCATGCTGAGACTCTGGATCCCCATCCCCACCAGCAGCAGCACCGCGGCCGGGTCCCCCGCCATTTCACCACAGACACTCACCGGTTTGCCGTGAACCCGTGCGCTTTCGACCACCTGCAACATGGCACGGATCACGGCCGGATGCAGGGAATCGTAGAGGGCGGCCACACGGGCATTGTTGCGATCCACGGCCAGCAGGTACTGGGTCAGGTCGTTGGTGCCGATGGAAAGAAAATCGACCCGCCGTGCCAGACTGCCTGCCTGGTAGACCGCTGAAGGCACTTCGATCATGACACCGATGCGGGGCATGGCCAGTTCCAGCCCGTCTTCTAGCAATTCCCCGTAAGCCTGGTGGATCAGCCCCAGTGCATCCTGCACTTCCTGCACATCGCTGATCATGGGCAACAGAATATTCAGGTTGTTGAGGTCGGCACTGGCACGCAGCATGGCACGTATCTGGACAAGAAAGATTTCCGGGTGATCCAGGGTGATGCGGATCCCCCGCCAGCCAAGAAACGGGTTGTCTTCCTTGATGGGGAAATAGGGCAGGGCCTTGTCACCCCCCACATCGAGGGTACGCAATACCACCGGCCGTGGTGCAAAGGCTTCCAGCACCTTGCGGTAGATGTCCTTCTGTTCATCCTCACCGGGAAAACGCTGGCGTACCATGAAGGGCACCTCGGTACGATACAGGCCGACACCTTCGGCACCACTTTCCCGTGTCGGCGTCAGATCCGACAACAGACCGGTGTTTACATACAGCGGGATATGAATGCCATCCTGTGTCTCAGCGGGCAGATCACGCAGGCCTTTCAATTCTTCCGACAGGGAGGTTTCATCACTGAGCAGCCGCCGGTATTCCTTGCAAATCGTTTCATTGGGCTGGATATAGACCCGGCCGGCATAACCGTCGACGATGACCCTGGCGCCGTCGACCCGGCCAACGGGCAGATCGGCCACACCCATGACCGTTGCCACTCCCAGGGCCCGGGCCAGAATCGCCACGTGGGAAGTGCGCGAACCTCGCACCGAAATCACCCCCCGCAAACATTCCGTCGGGACATCGGCCAGTATCGCCGGGGTGATTTCCTCGCCGACCAGCACCGTGTCCGGATAGTAGTGCCGTTTCGACTGATCCTTCTTCAACAGGGCCTTGAGTACTCGCCGCCCCAGATCGCGGATGTCATCGATGCGCTCGCGCAGGTAGGGATCGTCCATGTCACGGAAGATTTTCTCGTGTTCCTCGATGGTCTGGCGCAGGGCGCCGGCTGCCCAGCTGCCCTTTTCAATCCGGCTGCGGATTGCTCCACTGAACGAATCGCTTTCCAGCATCAGGGCATAGACATCGAACAGGGCAAGCTCCTCCTTGGGCAGCTTGCCCTTGAGACGCCTGGCCAGTTCCTCGATTTCTGATTTAACTGCCTTGATGGCCGTATTGAAGCTGATGAGTTCAGCGCTAACGTTATCAATCTGCCGATCCGGTACCGCATGGATGTCATCGGCCGACGCAACGACACAGGCCGTGCCAATGGCAATCCCCTGGGCACTGGACTGACCACGCAGCATGCGGGCGTCTTCAATCACATCCAGGGTCTGATCCGGCTCACTGATCTCGCCACTGACCTCGGCATGGGCAATGGCGGCGGCCAGTTGTGCGGCCATGGTGATCAGCAGGGTTTCGCTGTCTTCATCAAAACATTCGCCATCGGCACGCTGCACCACCAGCACACCCACCACCTTGCGGTGGTGAATGATGGGCACGCCGAGGAAAGCCCGGTAATTTTCTTCGCCCGTCTCGGGAAAGTAGCGGTAATGGGGATGGGACGGGGCATCATCGAGGGTCAGGGGTTCGGCACGTTTGGCCACCTGGCCAACCAGCCCTTCGCCATGAGCCAGCCGCACATGGCCGATGGCCGAGGCATCCAGTCCGTCCGAGGCCATCAGCACATAATCCTTTTTTTTCACATCGAGCAGGAATACGGAGCAGATATCGGCATTGAGAATGGGCTTGATACGCTGCACGATGATCGACAGCGCCTGTTTGAGATTACGGGCAGAATTGACTTCCTGAACCAGGCTGCGCAAGGTATCCAGCATATGAACTTATTCGAGTTGAAGGGTCGGCAAATCAACAAAAACCATTTTAAGCTGATCAATCATAACCGCACCGAATTCCTTTGGGGTAAATGGGGTAAATATAGTCCGAAGCACACCCTGTCAGGGTGTCCCGTCTTCAGTGGCCCGAAGAATCGGACACCTTATTTGGCATCCACGACCCTTGAATTCTGTTTTTGTTCTTCGATAAGGGGCAGAAATTCTTTCAGTGCACGACGATAGACCGCCTGTTTGAAAAAGACCACCTCGTTGGCAGGCAAGGCCGGATCCACCCAGCGCCAGTTATCGAATTCGGGCTTGTTGCTCTGATCCAGACAGACTCTTTTCTCGTCTGCAATCAGCTTGAGCAAAAACCAGCGTTGTTTCTGGCCAATGCACAGCGGTTTGAGGCGATGGCGGATCAGGTGGGGGGGTAACCGGTATCGCAACCAGTCGCGGGTTTCTCCAACCAGCTCGACATCATCGGGTGTCAGACCGGTTTCTTCCGCCAGCTCCCGGTACAGGGCCTGCTCTGGCGATTCATCGGCATCGATCCCACCCTGGGGAAACTGCCAGACATCTTCACGTATACGCCGGGCCCAGAACAACTTGCCCCGTGAGTTGAAAAGAATGATACCGACATTGGGTCTGTAACCTTCTCTATCAATCACTTACCATTCCCTTTTCATTTGGTTTCCTCGATTGTTTCACAAACCTGCAATGACGGCAAATTTACTATATCTTTTGTCTCATACGGCCCGGCGAGAAAACCCAAGCACTTGTTTTTTATATATATTATCAATTCCACTGCCGGGCTTTCCACAAATTGGGGTATGATTCCCCCTCGCTGAGCCATACATTTTGAAGGAGCATACGGTGCCACTGGCCATCTTTGATCTCGACAACACCCTGCTGGCAGGGGACAGTGACTACCTGTGGGGCCGGTTCCTCGCCGAACAGGGCATCGTCGACGCGGATACCTACGAGCAGGAAAACCAGCGTTTCTACGAAGAATACAAGGCCGGGACGCTGGACATCTACGAGTTCCTGTATTTCAGTCTCAAGCCCCTCAGTGAGCACGACCCCGACACCCTGGCGGCCCTGCACCGCCGGTTCATGGAAACGGTGATCCGCCCTCTCATCACCCCGGCGGCACGTGCCCTGCTGGAACAACACCGCTCGGCCGGGGACACCCTGCTGATCATCACGGCCACCAACCGCTTTGTCACCGAGCCCATCGCCGAGGAGCTGGGCGTTCCCAACCTGCTCGCCACGGATCCGGAAATCGTCGATGGCCGCTACACCGGCCGGGTCAGCGGCGTTCCCTGCTTTCGGGAGGGCAAGGTGGATCGCCTGCATCTGTGGCTGAAGGAAACCGGCAACAATCTGGCCAACAGTACGTTCTACAGTGATTCCCACAACGATCTGCCCCTGCTGGAGCTGGTCAGTCAGCCGGTGGCGGTCGACCCCGACGAAACCCTGGCCAGCCATGCCCGTTTCAAGGGCTGGCCCTGCCTGTCCCTGCGTGGAGACAGGATCGAAGACTGCCCGGAAGACCAGTAACCCCCAACCCATGGCTTCCGCGCCCCGATTCCTGCTACCGGCCCTCGGGCTGCTGAGCGTGCTCAGCCTGCTGCTGGGCCTGAGCACCGGCAGTGTCCACGTTTCCCCCGCAGAACTGCTGGCGGTCTTCGGTGGTGACAAGACCTCCCTGAGCCAGAGCCTGATCCTCGATCTGCGCCTGCCGCGCATCCTCAGTGCCTTTTTCACCGGTGCTCTGCTGGCCCTGGCCGGTACCCTGATGCAGGTGCTGGTGCGCAATCCTCTGGCCGATCCCTACATTCTCGGCATTTCCGGCGGCGCGGCCACTGCCGCCCTGCTGGCCATGCTGGCGGGCCTCGGTGGCCTGTGGCTGTCCGGCAGCGCCTTTGTCGGCGCCCTGCTGTCCATGCTGCTGGTATTTGGTCTGGCCCGCTCCGGCAGCAACTGGACCCCGACCCGTCTGCTGCTCACCGGGGTGGTGATGGCCAGCGGCTGGGGAGCCTTGATCAGCTTTATCCTCTCCATCAGTCCCAATACCTCCCTGCGTGGCATGCTGTTCTGGCTAATGGGTGACCTGGGCTACAGCCATAGCCCCTGGCTGGCCGCCATCAGTCTGCTGGCGGGGTTACTGCTGTGCTGGCCACTGGCCCGGGACCTGAACGTCCTCAACCGGGGCGATCTGGTCGCCTGTGCCCTGGGCATCGACAGCGCCCGGCTGCAGATCCTGCTGTTTATGCTGGCCTCCTTTCTCACCGCCATCGCCGTGGTGCAGGCTGGCAGCATCGGCTTTGTCGGTCTGGTCATCCCCCACCTCATGCGCCTGCTCGGAGCCACGGATCACCGCGTGCTGCTGCCGTCGGCCGCACTGGCCGGTGGCAGCCTGCTGGTGCTGGCCGATACCCTGGCGCGCACCCTGCTGGCGCCTCAACAGTTGCCGGTCGGCATCATCACCGCCCTGCTGGGCATTCCCGTGTTCCTCTATCTGCTGCAACGTCGGGCCAGACTGACATGAGTCATACCTGCCTGAGTGCCGAAGGCCTGCATATCCGTCTTGGCGGCCGTACCCTTTGCCAGCAGCTCGAAGTACAAATCCGCCCTGGCCAGTGCTGGGGGATCCTCGGCCAGAATGGTGCCGGCAAGACAACCCTGTTGCACACCCTGGCTGGTCTGCACCAGGCACAACGTGGCCGGATTCTGCTCGATGAGCAGGACTTGCAGGACCTGTCACGGCGTGACATCGCCCGGCGCATTGGTCTGATGCCCCAGGACACCCACGATGATTTTCCCGCTACGGTGCTGGAAACCGCCCTCATGGGCCGCCACCCCTGGCTGTCACGCTGGCAATGGGAGTCCCGCCACGACGTCCTGCTGGCCGAACAGGCCCTGGCAAGCACGGGACTGGCCGGTTTTGCCCGGCGGTCAATCAATACCCTGTCCGGCGGAGAACGCCGCCGCCTCGCCTTTGCCACGTTGCTGACCCAGTCCCCGCAATACCTGCTGCTCGACGAACCGGCCAATCATCTGGATCTGCGTTATCAGCAGCAAATCTTCCAGCAGTTGCAGATCCTGGCCAGTCAGGAACACGCCATCCTGATGGTACTGCACGACATCAATCATGCCGTGCATTACTGTGATCACGTTGTGCTGATTTTCAACGATGGACGAACCCGGGCCGGCAAGACCATGGAATTATTGAATGAAGAACAACTGAGCGAACTGTACGACTGCCCCATCAGGCAATATCGAAGCGGCAAACAATGCTGGTTTTCGGTCGCCGACACGGCTCCCTGATGCCTGGCCCGCTCCACGTGGGTGCATCCCGGCCCGGAATCACATTGATCGACCTCCCGACCCCCGTCATCAGCTCCCCTTGACAGCCTGTGTGCGGTGCAGGGAAATACTGCCATTTTCAATAACCACAAGTCATTGAAAATGTGAGGGAACGGCAAGCCGCGTTTGCCGTTCCCGGGTTGAAAAAGGCCAGGGATGGGCTTTTTCAACATCCTGTTAAACCCACATCTCGAAACAGGATTTATTCTCCCGGCCCGCTCAGCAACATATGACTTTTGTGATACCCAAGTATGATTAATAACATTGTCCGGTTCATGCACTTGTGCCATTGCCGGTTTTGTGTTTTATTCATAGATATCAAGCAGGATCCGGCAGCGGATTTTTCTTCTACCCGACTGCAAACGGATTTCTGACTGGTGTGATCCCCCGCGCCTGATCTCAAAAGCAGTTAAGTTGGATTCCAAGGATTAAATTAGGCCCAAATATGAAAATTCTGATCGCCGATGACCACGCTCTTTTCAGGGAAGGTCTGCATTACACCCTGCAAACGCTAGACAGCAATGTCGAGATTCTCGAGGCCAAAAACGGCAAGGAAGTGATCCAGCTGGTTCGGCATAATCCCGATGTGGAGCTCGTCCTCATGGATCTCGACATGCCCGATTTTGACGGTTACAGCGGACTGACTCACCTGCGTGCCAGCTATCCCGAACTGCCCGTGGTCATCGTCACCGCCTCGGAATATGAACAGGACATGATCCGTATCATGAAGTGTGGCGCCGCCGGTTATATCCCCAAGTCCTCGACCAGTCAGGAAATGCTCGACGCAATTCGCCAAATCCTCAATGGCGACATCTATGTGCCCAACCTGAGTGCTTCCAGCGGAACCTTCCAGATCCGCCAGAACATCCCTGCCATACAGCCACAAAGCAGTTCCCTGGAGAGCCTGGAAAAATTCGATCTGACCCCACGCCAGCGGGAAGTCCTGCAGTTGATGTGTGACGGCTTGTCCAACAAGAACATCGCCCATCAGCTAGGCATGGCCGAAGGGACGGTGAAAATTCATGTCACCGCCATTCTCAAATCCATGAATGCCACCAACCGGACCCAGGCCGTCATCATGGCCCGCGAGGTCGGCGTCTCCTGAAACATCGCCAGGCCGCAGGTGAATTCCCTGCCTGCTGCCCTCGCCTTCCCCCCTGCTCTACTGCTCGCTTTTCTTGATGTTTTCCACGTGCTTGAGGAAGGCCCGCAAACGTGCCGGCTGGACCGGCTTGTACAGCACACGGTAGGCTTCTGATATTCCATTCCCGGTGCTCACTTCCATATCTCCGGTGATCAGAATTGCCGGTAATTCATGGCCAACTATCGCCTCCACCGCCTTGATGGCCTCCACCCCGGTTATGCCATCGCGCAGCCGGTAATCGGAGATCACCGCATCAGGGACCAGATCGTTGTCGGCCAGGTGCTGACGGGCTTGCTTGACGGTCTCGGCCAGATAAACCTGACAACCCCAGCCTTCGAGCAGCACCTTGAGTGCATCGAGAATGGTTACCTCATCATCGATGACAAGAACGCTGAGATGATGCAGATCCTTGCTGAATTCCTGCAGGGCCGGCCCCGGTGCCGGGGTCTTGATGCCGATGCGGTAAGGCACGATGACGCTGAACTGTGAACCGAGACCCTCGACCGACTGCAAACGAATCTCGTGCCCCAGAAGACTGGCAATCCTGTGGACAATGGCCAGCCCCAGCCCCAGCCCCTTGTTACGGTTTCTTTCCGGGTTGTCGAGCTGGACATATTCATGAAAAATGGCATTATGCATTTCTTCGGGAATACCCAGGCCGGTGTCGGTCACGACGATGGCGAGATCACCATTGTATTTCTCGCAGCTCAGGGTTACCGAGCCTATGGAAGTGTAGCTAATGGCATTGGAAACAAAATTGCGCAAAATGCGCTCCAGCAGGATGCTGTCACTCTTGACGATGATATTGCCACAGTCTTCCACCTCGAAGGTGATGTTCTTCTTCTCCGCCTCGGGACGGTGATCGTTTTCGATGCGATCGAACAAGGGCTTGAGCTGAAACTCCTCGATACAGGGTTGCAATACTCCCGAGTCCAGCTTGCTGATGTCCAGCAGGGCATTGAACAGGTTTTCCAGTGCCGACACCGCCGCACGGATCTTGTCGACGATGTCCTTGACCTCCTGGTAATGGATACGCTCGGCCAGAGCACCGGCAAGCAGGGTCAGGGCATGCAGGGGCTGGCGCAGATCATGACTGGCAGCGGCAAGGAATTTTGACTTGGCAATATTGGCCTGCTCGGCGGCTTCCTTTTCCTGGGTGAGTTTCTTGACCAGCTCCATGTTGTCGACGCGTAACAGCATGCCTTCGAGCAGGATGTGATTGACCTGTTTGCTGAAGGTCAGGAACACCAGTGCATAGATGATGATCATGCCGGCCATGACGTAGTGAGGCAGGCCACCGGACTCCAGCAGGCGAACGATAAGCGGTATCAGCAGGCAGGCAAGGAAGCCATAGAAGGTCGGCAAATGCACGGACATGAACGCCATGCCACCCGCCGCTAGGCCCAACACCAGGATGACGATAAATGCCTGAGTGAGACTGCCATCGGGCAGGTAGAACAGGTAGCCCATGGCACCCCAGAACAGCCCCCCAACGATGGCCGAGGAAGTAAACACTTTCTGCCAGTAGTCGATCCGCTGGTCGTGATGCTCATCCGCCTTGAAGCGTGACGACTGATAGACACGATACATGGTAAATACGTAAAACAGCCCAGCCCAGATCAGCAGGGTCTGCCTGGGCACTGCACTGAACCACAGCACCAGCACCGCAAGGGCAACATTGGTGAAGGTGGAGATATAAACCTTGGTGGCGAGCTTGTAGAGGGTTTCGACCTGAAACAGCCGAATGTAGTTGTCTGGCAGGGGACTGAATAGTGCCATAAGAATATTCTTGTTATATCGACATGCCTGTATTCAGAGCAACTCTAGCATAATTCCGCATCGCCAGAGTGTCTATTTCGGCAAATAAGAAAAAACGTTGAGACTCAAGTCCAGCCTCATTTTACCCAATAGTTGCCTGCATTTTTGGAGGCAGGGGCCTTGGGGACAGTATTTTCAGGGTCGAGCGCAGGTTTTTCCAACCGCAGCATGGCGCACCCGGCGTTACTCGTGTTCCAAAAAAGTCGAATAGAGCGGGACACACCGGTCAGGAACTCTTTTGCCGCAGTACCGCATGGGCAGTGGTCCTTTTTTCCAGCCAGTTCAGCAGCGGCAGCCAGTTGACCTTGTCCTGTTCGACCCGCCGATCCCACATTTCATGAATACCAATTCCCCGTTCGAAGGCATGCACATAGTTCTGGGTATCCCGCAAGGTGGTGACAAAGGGCAGTTGCAGGGAATGGAGAAAACGTTCCAGTGACTTGTAGACCAGGTTGTTCCTGCGCACCCGGTTGGCCACCACTCCGACCCGAATGCCACGCTGACGCACATTGCCGATCAGCAACAGATCCTTGATGAAGTGGGTGGCCGAGTGGATATCGATGGGTGACGGCAAGACCGGGATCAATATCGTATCAACCGACTGGATCATGGACACCAGGGTTTGTGCCGTGATCCCCGCAGGGGCATCCATGATCACCCGCTGGGTATCGGGAGGCAGACGCAGGTGCCAGGCACGAGTCTGATGTCCCGCCTGCCGCTTGCAGACATCGACCGCGTGGATTTCGACCTTGTCGGCCGGGCGCAACTTCAGCCAGCGACTACTGGAACCTTGAGGGTCATGATCCATCAGGGTGGTCACGATCCCCGATGAGGCATACAGGCTTGCCAGGTTGGTGGCGATGGTGGTCTTGCCACACCCTCCCTTGGAATTGATGACCAGTATTTTCTGCATCGTAACGTTACATCTTGTCCTGCTTGAACGGGACGCCAAAAAGTCCTTGCCCGGACCTTTTCTCCCCGGAAACAAAAAAACATCGGTTACCCTTGCCTCAGCCCTTCCAGCACGGGTTGTCATTGAAACCGGCAACACTTCCCTGCACGGCGTTCGGGGCAGTTGAAAAAATGCCCCTTTTCAAACGCATGAAAATCAGGCGTGCATTACCAAATTAAAGCATGTATTTGCCCCCTGCCCAGCCCCATATCGTTTTATTTTCCTCAAAACTTTACCCTTGCCACATAACCGAAAATCGTATCTTGTTGTTTTATATGTATTTTTATATATTTGCCTTGACTTTCAGCAAACAGGTTTATAAAGTCCCGCCACCTGTCCGGCCTCTGTGCCGGACCTGATTACAGGTGCCCTGGGCGATGACCGGCCAGGGTGAAACGGGAAGCCGGTGCGCCTTTTGGCAAACCCGGCACTGCCCCCGCAACGGTAAACGAGTCATCCCTGTCGACAACCACTGTGTCACTGACACGGGAAGGTGACAGTAACGATTTGCTCGTGAGTCCGGAGACCGGCCTGTAATGACTATGGGTGTTGCGGAGGGCAACGAAACCACGGCCGCGTCCTGCGTCTTTTGGTTCCTCGGCAACACAGAATTTACCCCTTGCGCGGGTGTGCGCAAGTCAAGAGGAACCTTACATAATGAAATTCCATCCTGTCGCCCTGACCTCAGGTGCACTCATCACCCTGCTCCAGCTTCAACCAGTCCTGGCCGAAGACGCTGACACCATCATCGTTACCGCCAACCGTAGCGCCGAAACCGTCGATGAAACCCTCGCCAGCGTCTCGGTCATCACCCGCACGGACATCGAAAACAGTCAGGCCCGCAGTGTCATGGACCTGCTCAGTGCCCAGGCCGGGGTCGATGTGACCCGAAACGGAGGCCCGGGCAGTGCTACCAGCATCTTCCTGCGTGGTACCAACAGCAACCAGACCCTGGTGCTCATCGATGGTGTGCGTGCCAGCTCGGCCACCACCGGTGGCTTTGCCTGGCAAAACCTGTCCCCCACCGACATCGAACGCATCGAGATCGTCCGTGGCCCACGCGCGGCCCAGTATGGTGCCGATACCATCGGTGGCGTCATCCAGATCTTTACCCGCAAGAACAGACAGCTGAATGTCCGGGTACAAGGCGGCAGCTACAACACCAAACTGGCCGAAGTCGGTTTTGGTGGCGGCAACAAGGTCAGGTACAGCGTCAACTTCACCGCCAACGACAGCGACAGTTTTTCATCCACCAATGCAAAAGCCGGTTATTACTACGATCCCGACAATGACGGTTACAAGAAACGCAGCTTCTCCGGTAACGTGGACGTGCCGGTCGGTGAAGCCAGCCAGCTTTCCTTCAAGGCCTGGTACAGCGACAACAAGAATGCGTTCGACAAGGGGATCAGCGATGCCATCAATGCCACCATCGACGGCCGCTTCGTCACCCAGACTTCCGCAAGCTGGAAGCAGACCTTCCAGGCGGGGCTGGCCCAGGATGACGTGGAAACCTCATCAAGCTATCCGTCACGCATCAAGACCGACCGCCTGACTGCCTACTGGCAGAATGATCTGACCCTCAACCCCGGCAACCTGCTAAGCCTGGGACTCAGTGGCTATCAGGACAAGGCCGACAACAGCAACCCTTCCACCGGCGCCAATGTCTTCAACGAAACCACCGACAACAAGGCACTGTTTGCCATCTGGCAGGGAAACTTTGGCAAACACGATCTCAACGCCAGTGCGCGAGTCGATGATTACAGCAGTTATGGTTCACACGCCACCGGGCAAATCGCCTGGGGCATGGAGACAACCGACAAGCTGCGCCTGACGGCTTCCTATGGCACGGCCTTCCGTACTCCAACCATCAATGAGCTGTATTACCCCAACTACGGCAACCAGGATCTGAAACCGGAAGATTCGGACACCCTCGAGCTGGGCCTGCGTTATCGCTTCAGCCAGCACCAGAATCTGAAAGTCTCTGCCTATCGGACCAATCTGGAAAATCTCATCGAAGCCGTCGAAGTCGCCCCCTTTATCTACCAGGCCGAGAACATCGGCAAGGCCCGTATCGACGGACTCGAACTGACCTATGACTATACCCGCACAAGCTGGGGACTGATCGGTAACCTGACTTTCATGAACCCGATCAACAAGGACACCGGTGAACAATTGATTCGCCGCGCCCGGGAGAAACTCAACCTGCAATACCTGCGTTTCTTTTCCGGAGGCAGCACCTTTGGCGTGGAATGGGAATATGCCTCCAAACGCCATGACCGGGCCGGCTTTCCTTCCAAAACCGTCACCCTGGACGCCTACAATCTGTTCAACCTTTCCAGTCGCATCAGGATGGACAGAGATCTGTGGTTCGAGATGCGGGTCGACAATATCTTCAATGCCGCCTATGAACTGGTCTATGGCTATAACACACCGGGAGCCTCGTTCTATGCGGGTATCAACTACGTAATGCCCAACTAGGCCTGTTGTTCTGACAGAGATGAAAATCCACCCCACCCCCATATGGATCTTTGCCAGCCTTGCGCTGCTGATCCATGTCGGGGTGCTGGTGTATTTTCTGCCCCGGCTGAAACCCTTCGAAATTCAGCTAAGCGATCAGATAGCCAGCCTGTCGGTCAGCCTGCAGGCTATCGAGGTTGGCTCTCGCAACCCGCAGCCCGAAAACCAACACCAAAGCCGTCAACCTGCCAGACAGGCCACACACCAGAGAGAAACAGGCACACAGCCTGTCAGCAAGAAAACAAGGCCCACAGCGAAAAGCAGCCCAAAGAAAAAAGCAGCACAGACCAAACCGACAGCCGAGCCCGCCCCCCCGGTCGAAAACCTGGCCAGCACCCCCGCGAATCCCGACCGGCATGAACACAGCGAAGCGGCAATGCCCTCACCCTCACCCGCCCTCACCCGGGCACGGGTACTCACACATCTGCGACAGGATCTGACCCAGTACTTCTATTATCCGAGGCTGGCCAGACGCAACAACATGCAGGGCACCGTAACCCTGGGCTTTGCAATCAGCCGCAAAGGTCAGATACATAATATCCGGGTGGTACGCAGCTCGGGCCATGCCATACTGGACATGGCCGCCGAGGATGCGCTGGGCAAACTGGAAAAACTCAACTGGCTCGACAACCGCTGGCAGCCCGAGTTTGCCAACCTGGAACTGCCGGTCATTTATCGATTGATGGAGAACTGAATACCATGGGACATCGCCTGTCTAAAATCTATACCCGTACCGGAGACAAAGGAACCACCGGCCTCGGTGGCGGCACTCGCGTCAACAAGGACCACATCCGCGTAGAAGCCTACGGAACCGTCGATGAACTCAACAGCGTGGTGGGCATGATCCTCGCTCACAGTCTGCCTGACACGGTCAGAACCTGCCTGGAAAACATCCAGCACGACCTGTTCGATCTGGGTGGGGAATTCAGCATGCCCGGCCATGAAGCCATGAAATGCGCCTATGTGGACCGGCTTGAAAGCATCCTCGACGATTTCAATGCCGACCTGCCCCGGCTCAGGGAATTCATCCTGCCCGCCGGTGGCCTGGCCACCTCGACCTGCCATCTGGCCCGTACCGTGTGCCGACGCGCCGAGCGCCGGGCCATCACGCTCAGCCGGGAGGAAACCATCAACCCGGTGGCCATCGCCTACCTCAATCGCCTCTCGGATCTGCTGTTCGTCATCGCCCGGGTTCTGGCCCGCTTCGAAAACGGCTCGGAAGTGCTCTGGCAGCCCGGCAAGAATCGCTCGGCTCAAAGGACGCGTGACGAGTAACAGGAGCGCGGATCAGACCACCACGGAACCGGCAAACCTCACAATACCGTCGCGCACCACACCCCGACAGATGAAGGGATGCTCGTCCGCCTCGATTCGTCTGTTCACCCAAAACAAAAACAGGGCGCATGAAGCGCCCTGTTTTTGTTCTTGCTGAAAAAGGATCGGTCAGAGAATCGGCACGATGAGCAGTGCAACGATGTTCATGATCTTGATCAGCGGGTTGATGGCCGGGCCGGCGGTGTCTTTGTAGGGGTCGCCGACAGTATCGCCGGTCACCGCTGCCTTGTGAGCATCGGATCCCTTGCCACCAAAATGACCGTCTTCGATGTATTTCTTGGCGTTGTCCCAGGCGCCACCACCGGTGGTCATGGAAATGGCCAGGAACAGACCGGTAACGATGGTACCAATCAGCAGGCCACCGAGCGCTTCCTTGCCCAGCAGCAGACCAACGATGATGGGTACGATGACCGGCAGCAGGGAAGGAATCATCATTTCCTTGATGGCGGCGATGGTCAGCATGTCAACGGCCTTGGAATAGTCCGGCTTCTGGGTCTTGTCCATGATGCCCGGCATTTCGCGGAACTGACGGCGTACCTCGTTGACGATCCCCCCGGCGGCACGTCCTACAGCTTCCATGGCGAAGGCGGCAAACAGATAAGGCACCAGCCCGCCGATGAACAGGCCGATGATGACCCGGTAATCGGACAGGTCGAACAGGGTTATCACCCCTTCTGCCTGGGCTGTCAGCGCATGGGTGTAGTCGGCAAACAGCACCAGGGTCGCCAGACCGGCCGAGCCGATGGCGTAGCCCTTGGTCACGGCCTTGGTGGTGTTACCCACGGCATCCAGTGCATCGGTGGTGTTGCGCACGCTTTCGGGCAGTTCGGCCATCTCGGCGATGCCACCGGCGTTGTCGGTGATGGGACCGTAGGCATCTAGGGCAACGATGATACCCGCCATGGACAGCATGGACGTGGCTGCGATGGCAATACCGTAAAGGCCCGCCAGATTGTAGGCACCCCAGATGGACAGACACACGGCCAGCACCGGCAAGGCAGTGGACTTCATGGAAACACCCAGACCTGCAATCACGTTGGTACCGTCACCGGTGGTGGAAGCCTCGGCAATGTGACGTACGGGCGAGAACTCGGTGGCGGTGTAGTATTCGGTGATCACCACCATCAGTACGGTGAGTATGAGACCGATGAGGGCCGAGCCGAACAGATCACCCGTGCTCAGTTCGCGGCCGATATCGCTGGCCAGGAAGGTGTGAGATGCCAGCATGTTGTCGGTGATGAAGTAGAAGGCAATGGCCGAGACCACGGCGGAAACAATCGCACCACGGTACAGAGCACTCATGATCTTGCCGCCTTCCTTGATCTTGACGAAGAAGGTACCAATGATGGAGGCAAAGATGGAAGCCGCGCCCAGTGCCAGCGGATAGAGAATGGCGGCACTGCCGGATTCACCCAGCAGCAGGCCACCGAGCACCATGGTGGCAACGATGGTCACCGCATAGGTTTCGAACAGGTCAGCGGCCATGCCGGCACAGTCACCCACATTGTCACCCACGTTGTCGGCAATCACGGCAGGGTTGCGTGGATCATCTTCGGGGATACCGGCTTCGACCTTGCCGACGATGTCCGCACCCACGTCGGCACCCTTGGTGAAGATACCGCCACCAAGACGGGCAAAGATGGAAATCAGCGAGCCACCGAAGGCCAGACCGACCAGTGCGTGCAGGGCCTTTTCATCAGGGACACCGGTTGCCAGCATGTAGGCGTAGTAACCGGCCACACCCAGCAGGGCCAGCCCCACAACCAGCATGCCGGTCACGGCACCACCACGGAAAGCCACGGACAGTCCCGCATTCAATCCTTCACTGGCCGCCTGCGCGGTACGCGCATTGGCCCGCACGGAGACATTCATACCAATAAAGCCTGTCACACCGGACAGAACCGCACCGATGACAAAACCCACGGCCGTATAGGAATCCAGCCCGATGAAGAGCAGCACGGCAAGGACCACACCGACAGCTGCAATGGTTTTGTACTGGCGTTTCAGGTAGGCACTGGCCCCTTCCTGGATAGCCATGGAAATGCGTTGCATCTCCTCGTTACCCTGTGGCAGACCAAGCACCTTGACGATGGTCAGAACACCATAAAGGATGGCTGCAAAGCCAGCAATTATGGCAAACATCAACTCTAAAGACATGTTACCCCCTAACGGATTGTTTGAATTATGCGAACACCAAATAATGACCACTGGATACTACGTGATAATGAACGGTTATATTATTTTGTATTTTTATCCGGCCATGGATTCATCTGATACGGCAGGGTTGCATTTTGCGAAACAAAATCCCCTTGAAGTGCAGCATCCCCATCCATTGAGCCAGTATAAGAGATTGAAACAAAAGCATTTTTCTCTCGACCTGAAAGGGAAACCGGTTGCTTTAGATCTAGTCTATATTAAAATATGAGAAAAACAGCATTTAGTGATAGTTTAAAATTTTTGATACAGATCAACTCAGGTAAACTCACACTTTTTATTCCATAAACACAGGGCAAACTCATGAAACAACCCGTTGTGATAATCGGTCTCGGTGAAATGGGCAGCGTGTTCGCGCGCGCCATGCTGCGTCTTGGCCATCCGGTCTACCCCGCTGGCCGTGCCACCGACCTCGACGCCATGGCCACCCAGCTGCCCGAGCCTGTCATGGTGCTGCTGGCAGTGGCGGAAAACGACCTGCATCCGGCACTGGAAAAAATTCCCCCGCAGTGGCGCAGCAAACTGACCCTGCTGCAAAACGAACTGCTGCCCCGTGACTGGCAACGTCACCGGCTTGAAAACCCCACCGTCATCTCCGTGTGGTTCGAAAAGAAAAAAGGCATGGACTACAAGGTGCTGGTGCCCTCCCCCGCTTTTGGCCCCCAGGCCCCGTTATTGAAAAACGCCCTTGCCACCCTGGAGATCCCCGTGCGGCTGGTCAACAGTGCCGAGGAAATGGAATTCGAACTGGTGGTCAAGAATGTCTACATCCTCACCACCAACATCTGCGGTCTGGTCATCGGCGGTACGGTGGAGGATCTCTGGTATAAAAACGAAACCCTGGCCCAGCAAGTGGCCAACGACGTCATCGACATCCAGGAATGGCTCACCGGCCACAGCTTCGATCGGGAAAAACTCATTGCCGGCATGGTCGATGCCATACAGGGCGATCTGCAACACAAGAACATGGGCCGTTCTGCCCCGGCAAGACTGCAGCGGGCCATCAAGCTGGCCGACGAAGCCGGGCTGGAGGTAAACAAGCTCAGGGAGATACAAAAGCAGACACGATAGTTTGAGGGACGCGTTTCGAGTCCACCTCCGTCATGTCAGCCCAGGCGGGCATTCAGGCAGACAGGAGCGCGCCCTTTTTTTCTCGGCACTCACCCATGTTGCCGGCGGGACGCCGGCGCTCCCCGTACAGGTACCCTCACCGACGCCTCGTCACTCGTCACTTATCCTTCGCCCCTGCTTTTCTGCTCTTTTCCACCAACCTGCAAAGCACCTCGGCCCCTTCCAGGATCCTCGGTCCATGACGCTGGATGATGTCCGGGTTGATGAAATAGAGCTGCTTGTTCTTGACCGCGGGTAACCGTGGCCACTGCTTCCACATGTCCAGCCAGTCGCTGCGGCCTTCGGCAGCGCCGGTGACGATGATCTGGGGCGCTCGGGCCAGTACCGCTTCGATGCTGACGGTGGGTGCCAGCACCGCTACATCGGCAAAGATGTTGCTGGCGCCGCACAGTCGGATGACATCGGAGATCAGATGTTCACCATTGATGGTGATCAACGGCCGGTTCCAGATCTGGTAGAACAGGCGCACCGGCTGGCGTCCACTGTATGTTTTTTTCAACGCATGGAACCGTTTGTTGAACTGGCGGGCAAACTGCTCGGCCTGTTTCACCTGACCGGTGAGCTTGCCCAGTCGCAGGGCGGACAGGGGGATGTCCTCGATGTGGCGGGGTTCGTTGATGAACACCGACAGACCCAGTTCCCTGAGGCGTTGCAGCTGGCTGAGGTTGTTGCCACTTTTCCAGCCGACGATCAGGTCCGGTCGCAGGGAAAGGATGGTTTCCATGTCGAAGGCATTGTAGCCACCGACCTGGGGCAGTTTTCTGGCCTCGGCGGGATAATCACTGTGTGCCACCACGCCGACGATGCGATCACCCGCGCCGATGGCATAGAGGATTTCGGTCAGGTGGGGGGCCAGGCTGATGATGCGTCTGGCAGGCTCTTGCAGCTGCAGATGTTCGTGATTGTCGTCGACGACATCGATACGGGCCTGTGCCACGGTGAACAACAAGCCCAGCACCATGAGGTATCCCGGTATTCGCATTGCCATCATCCTGGTTGCTTTCTTCATGTCATGATCACCGACAGGGCCGAGGCCAGGCGTTGCCAGTCTTCTTCCCCTCCGGGCAGGCCAAAGCGCAGGCTGCCGCAGCGATCGGGTGCCGCAGGAAACACTCTGATCAGGATCCCCAACGAGGCTAAGGCCTCGAACAGTTCGAGACAGTCGGCATGTGGCAGCCAGGCAAACAGGGGGGTTCGGCCCTGCACGGCAAGCCCGTAGTGGCTCAGCAGGTCCACCAGTCTCTGTGACGCCATTGCCAGTTTGCGGCGCATGGCATCCTGCCAGTCGGTATCGGCCAGGGCCTGTTGGGCGACGAAGGCTGCCGGGCCACTGACGGTCCAGGGCCCCATGATTTTTTGCAGGTCATCAAGCAGGCGGGCTTCGGCCACCACGAAGCCGATTCGCGCCCCGGCCAGGCCCCAGAACTTGCCCAGTGAACGCAGCAGGATCAGGCCCGACCGTTCGCCGTGACTGGCCAGACTGCCCTGCGGCGTGGCATCCATGAAGGCTTCATCGACAATCAGCCAGCCGCCGCGGCTGGCCAGTTGCCCGTGCCAGTCAAGCAATTGCGACCTGTCAAAGGTTTGCGCCGTGGGGTTGTTGGGGTTGATGATGACCAGGATGTCCAGGCTGCTCAGGGTGGCATCGATATCCCCGGCAACAAGGGGCACCACCTCATGGCCGGCCTGTTGCCAGCTTTTGGCATGTTCGGAAAAACCGGGGCTGAGGATCCCGACCCGTGCCCTGCCGGCAAGATCGTGGCGCAGCCGTGGCAGCCAGGCAATGGCGGCCTGACTGCCGGCTACCGGCAGCAGGGACGTGCACTGATAACAGGCCTTGGCCGTTTGCAGAAGCGCCCCGTCCTGCTGAGGCAGATCGTGCCAGAGACTGGCCGGGATGGCCGGCAGCGGCCAGGCAAACGGATTGATGCCGGTGGACAGATCCAGCCATTGCTCCACGGGGATCCCCCATTGAGCTGCGGCCTGCAGGAGATTGCCGCCATGTTCACCTGACAAACCAGGCCCCCGTGATGATGATCAGCAGCCACAGCAACAGACTGCGTTGCACCAGGCCAATGCTGCGTTCGATACTGAAGTAATCGGGCAAGGGACCTCGCCCCAGCCAAGGCCGTTGCCGGTATTCACCATGATAATAATCTGGCCCGCCGATGCGGATCTGCAGGGCACCGGCACCGCTGGCCATGACCACACCAGGGTTGCTGCCCTGCCACTGCCTGGCCTGGTTGGTCCAGGCCCACCAGCCTGACCTGAAATGCCCCAGCATCAGGTAGCTCATTGCGGTCAGGCGTGCGGGTATCCAGTTGAGCCAGTCATCGACACGGGCACTGAACGAGCCAAAGTATTCATAACGGGCATTGCGGTAGCCCCACATGGCATCCAGGGTATTGGCCAGTCGATAGGCCACTACCCCCGGCGCACCCAGCACGGCAAACCAGAAAATGGCCGCAAAGATGGCATCGTTGCCGTTTTCCAGCACCGACTCCACCGTGGCCCGACTGATGTCGGCGGCATCCATCCTGTTCGTGTCACGGCTGACCAGCATGGCCACCTTTTCCTGCGCCATGGGCAGATCGTCGTCCCGCAGGGCAATGGCCACGGCACGGGCATGATCGACAAGGCTTTTTGTACCCAAGGCAAGATACAACAGCAGGCAATCTGCAATAATACCGACTTCGGGCAGGTGGCCAAGACCATGGGCGATGAGCCCGAACGGCAGCACCAGCAACAGCCAGGCCAGTACACCGAGCAGACGCAACAGCCCTGGCGAAGCCGGCTGCCGGTTGAACCACGTTTCCACACGCCGGGCCAGATGACCAAAGCCCACCAAAGGGTGGTAACGGCGGGGTTCGCCGAAAACGGCATCGATTAAACTGGCAATGAGGATCTGTATGGCAGTGATCATGGCCGCCAGAGTGTACCCTATTTCACTCGCGGCTTTGCCTTGCAGACCGACGGGAACAGAGAAAAAAACACCATGACAACACCCATCCTCATGATCCAGGGCACCACCTCCGATGCGGGCAAGAGCACGCTGGTAACCGGTCTGTGCCGTCTGCTGAGCAAACAGGGCCTGAAGGTGGCGCCCTTCAAACCCCAGAACATGGCCCTCAACAGTGCCGTGACCATCGACGGTGGCGAGATCGGCCGCGCCCAGGCGGTACAGGCCCAGGCTGCCGGCCTGGCCCCCCACACCGACATGAACCCGGTGCTGATCAAGCCCAGCTCCGATACGGGCGCGCAGATCATCATCCATGGTCAGGTACGCGCCGACATGGAGGCGGCTGAATACCACCGCTACAAGACCACCGCCATGCAGGCCGTACTGGAATCCTGCCAGCGTCTGTCACAACAGTACGAGGCCCTCATCGTCGAAGGTGCCGGCAGTCCCGCAGAAATCAACCTGCGGGATCGGGACATCGCCAACATGGGCTTTGCCGAAGCCGTGGACTGCCCGGTGATCCTGGTTGCCGACATCGACAGGGGTGGCGTGTTTGCCCATCTGGTGGGCACCCTGGAACTACTCAGTGATTCGGAGCGCCAGCGGGTCGCCGGCTTCGTCATCAACCGCTTCCGCGGTGACCTAGCCCTGTTGCAGCCGGGCCTCGACTGGCTGCAGGACCGTACGGGCAAGCCGGTATTTGGCGTCCTGCCCTACCTGCACGGCCTGCACATCGAAGCCGAGGACAGCCTGAACAATCAGCAGCAACTCGACCAGGCCGGGCTGAAAGTCATCGTGCCGGTATTGCCACGCATCAGCAACCACACCGATTTCGATCCCCTGCGCCTGCATCCCCGTGTCGACTTTCGGTTCATTGGTCCTGATCAGGCCATCCCGGCCGCCGATCTCGTGATCCTGCCCGGCAGCAAGAACGTGCAGCAGGATCTGCGTTATCTCAAAGATGCAGGCTGGCAAACAGCCATCGAAAAACACCTGCGCTACGGAGGCAGGCTGATCGGGGTCTGCGGGGGCTTTCAGATGCTGGGCACGGCCCTGCATGATCCCCAGGGGCTGGAAGGCCCTGCCGGCAGTCTGCCGGGACTGGGGCTGCTGGACATGCAGACCACGCTGGAACGAACCAAGCAACTCAGGCAGGTGTCGGGCAGACTGCGAATCAAAAATGGCCGGGTCAAGGGCTATGAAATCCACATGGGCAAGACCAGCGGCCCGGCCCTGTCATCCCCGGCACTGATGATCGACGGTCAACCAGAAGGGGCGATCTCCGCCGATGGAAACATTCTTGGCACCTATCTGCACGGCCTGTTCGATGAAAGTGAGGCCTGTCAGGCTCTGCTCGACTGGGCCGGGCTTCGTGAATCCATCCCCTTCGATTACCCGGCACGGCGGGAACAGGGCATCGAGCGCCTGAGTCAGGCGCTCGAAGAAAACCTGGACATGAGTGCCATCAGGAAACTCTTCACCCCGACCTTAAGCCTGAAGATGGAGCCGTGCGCACACGTCTTATTCGAACAGGTAACGTACGCCAAGCCCGAAACCCAGACCAAACTTCCCACCATCATTGAGACGCAAGTACGGAACGGCCTGGGCATAGACATCGGCATTTCTGGCAAAGCGGATTTCTGCACCGACAGGGACACGCAGGCCAAGATCATCGTCCCAGTCGAAAAAGCCACCTGCGCCGAGATACCAGTAAGCCGGCGGCTTTATATCCAGTTTCCAGTCCTTTTTGAGAAACTGGTAATCCACAGCCACGCCATCATTGCCGATGAAGCCATAGAAGCGCTCGAATGCACCGGTAATGCCAAAACCGCGGTCAAAACCAAAACCCAGCTTTGCCTTGCCCACGGTCTGTGCATTTCCTGCCTGTACAAGACCGATGCCCGCCAGGACAAGAAAAGCACCCGTCAAAACTGCTCTGGCTGCCCTCATCATGCTACTCCCCGAATAATGTGTTGCGAAAACAACGACGATTATACTGGCGAGGCGGGGATCAGATCGGGCAATGCATCACATCACCCTGCATGACGACCGCCGTGCTGCAGCAGTCACCAGGCAGCCAGCCCGGACGCATGCTGGGCAAGGATACCGGCCGGATCCCGTGTTTCAATCAGATCCTGCCACAGGCGGCCGGGATTGTCGGAGAACACGGCATCGGGATCTGCCGGCAGCAGATACCAGTCCCCTCGGCGGATCTCGTTTTCGAGCTGCTCCACAGCCCAGCCGGCATGGCCCGAATAAAGACGTAGCTTGTCATTGCCCGTGTTGCTGGAGAGCAATCCCTGCATGACCTCCCGACTGACACCCACAAGAATGTCATCGACCACCCGTTCGGTCTGATCCTGCAAGGTCGAACGCCTGAGCAGAAAAAAAATCAGTCGCCGAGCCACGGGACCACCATAGTAAACTTGCCGATCCTCGACCTTCATCTCGGGGCGAATATGGGAAAGCCGAAGATGGCTCTTGCGATTGATGATCAGGCCCAGGGTACCTTGCTGCCCATGTTGCACGACGAGGATGACGGACTTTGCAAAGCGCCTGTCCGTCAATCCCCGCCGGGCAACGAGCAGCATGCCCTTCGCAGGCGGCCCGGCCGCCGGTTTGCCCGGTGGCAAACGGCTGTCGGCACGAACCGAAAGCGACAAGGAGGTGGCCAGGAACAGGAATACCAACAGCAGGATAGCCCGGTACGAGTTCAATGCTGCCTCACAGATTCTGTAAACAGGGAAACCCCTGCAGAGACCGAAATATAGCACCCCGGGCGAAGACCATCAGCCTTGATCCGGTCAATGCAGGGATTATCGGCCATGAAAGGCGCAATGCCTTCCCGGAGCGGGAACCTGTGCCATGAGGTGTTCAACATGCGGGCAGATTCACCGCCAGCCCGCCGCGTGAGGTTTCCTTGAACTTTACCGACATTTCCTCGCCGGTCTGCTTCATCGCGGCAATGCAGTTGTCCAGTGGCATGAAGTGCCGACCCGATTCGTGCAGGGCCAGGTAAGCCGCCGTGCTGGCCTTGACCGCACCAAAGCCGTTCCGCTCGATGCAGGGCACCTGCACGAGCCCGGCCACCGGATCACAGGTCATGCCAATATGGTGCTCCAGGGCAATCTCTGCCGCATGCTCCACCTGCGCCGGGCTGCCCCCCCGTACGGCACACAGACCAGCGGCCGCCATGGCCGCGGCCGATCCCACTTCGCCCTGACAGCCCACCTCGGCGCCCGAGATGGAACTGTTGTGCTTGATCAGACCACCAATGGCTGCCGCCGTGAGCAGGAATTCGCGCACCTGTTCCGGCTTGCCGCCTTCTTTGCACACAAGATGGTAGAGCACGGCCGGAATCACCCCGGCTGCACCATTGGTGGGGGCGGTCACCACCATGTGCCCGGCGGCATTTTCCTCGTTCACCGCCATGGCATAGGCACATAACCAGTCCGGGACCTGTGCCCTGTCCGCTGCCGCCTCGAGCCGTTCATGAAGCCGGGCGGCACGGCGTACAATCCCCAGCCCGCCCGGTAATTCCCCCCGAGCCACAATTCCGCGTTCGACACAGCGCTTCATTGCCTGCCAGATGCGATCCAGCCCGGCATCCAGTTCCCTTGTTTCAAGGCCCCGTGCCAGCTCGTTGGCCCGCTTCATGGTCGCGATGCTCGCCCCCGAAGTCTCGGCCATGGTCAGCATGGACTCGGCTGAAGCGAAGGCAAACGGGCATGGTTCGGTGGACTGGCTCGAACAGGAAGCCGGCATGGCATCGAAAGCCTCCTCGGCAACCACGAAACCGCCACCGATGGAAAACACGGTGCGTTCGAGCACGGTCATCCCCTGATCGTCGAGCAACTGGAAAATCATCCCGTTGGGGTGCCGGTCAAGCGCCGGGCCGTCATCGAAAACCACATCTGCCTCGGGCGAAAACCGCAACCGGCCCTCCTCCGCCGCGAGTCGATCCTGTTGCCCGATCCGCAACAGCAGTGATTCGAGATCCAGCTCGGCCACCTGCTCGGGCCGATACCCGTGCATGCCCAGAGCAATGGCCCGATCCGTTGCGTGTCCCCTGCCCGTGGCCGACAACGACCCCTTGAGGATACAACGCAGCTGATAACAGGGCCGAGGATGTGCGGCCACGAACGCCACGGCAAGCCGGGAAAACTCACAGGCTGCCAGCATGGGCCCCATGGTATGGGAACTCGACGGGCCAACACCAATCTTGAACAGCTCGAGCACACCGATGAACACAAGCCACCTCCTGCGCCAGGGTCGTAGAAGCCCGTATTGTGCCACAACCGCGACACGCCCACCCCATCTTTGCTCGTCAGGTTAAATACACCCACAGGGCAAGATCATGCTGCCTCATATACGGTTAGTGGCCGGTTTTTTCCATCCCACACAGATCGGGCGATGCGGTAGCTGGCAAACCTGGTCTCTATCCTGAAAATACTGCCCCCAACACCCCTGCATCCAGAATTTCATGCAATGGTTGGGTACACACAGGCCATGCCTGTCGAACCAGCAGATTGCGATGTGTCCCTCAGACGAAACAGCCGGAACAACAACCAGGCCGAGGGTGCTTTTGATGCGATGTACCGGTAAAATGCCATGGCGCATCGAGTCTTTGCTGAATGTCCGGTACCGTGACTTTCAGCATGATATTTCAGAGCTGCGCGCAGGTTTTGTCAAACTGGCGCATATGGCCCGATCTGCATGGGACTGCAAAACCAGGCACGGCAATGAAAATGTTGACATGGAAATCATAAAACCATCCTGCGCCGATAATTCATGCAATGACCGGGTGTACGCCAATGTTCAAAAACTGTCCCAAATGCGGGTATACCCATGCACCTGACGACATGAGTCCGGATCGTTGCCCGGTATGTGGATTGATTTATGCAAAGTGGCTTAAACGACAGGCGAAACCCGACCCCCATGTCAAAAAGGCCAAGGCTCCCACCAACCCGTCTGCCATGCAGGCTGCCAGGAACTATCTGCTGTACGTGATGGAGGACCTTGAGGGTCCGGGATTATATGCCTACACCCTGATATATCTCGTTTTTCTCATCTGGAGCACAACCTTCATCTTCACGACCCCCTACACCCCGGAAATAAATGGCTCCTTCATGCATCACATCAACCTGGTATTTCACGAGGCTGGCCATGTGCTGTTTATGCCCCTGGGCCAATTCCTGACAATACTGGGTGGAAGCCTGATGCAACTTCTGGTGCCACTCACTGTACTTGTCGCCTTTCTGATAAAAACACACGACACCTTTGGTGCAACCATTGCCCTGTGGTGGCTGGCCCAAAGCCTCCTGGACCTGGTCCCCTATATCGACGACGCACAACGTCAGGAAATGTGGCTCCTCGGGGGCGTACGTGGAAAGGACATGCCGGGAATCCATGACTGGAACAATATCCTCACCACACTGGACATCCTGAATCATCATGCAGTGGCAACGGTATTCGTCGTCTCCGGGAAGTTGCTCATGCTGCTGGCACTCATCTGGGGGGGTATGTGCTATGGCTGGCGTATAGCCGAAAAACATAAGGAAACATCAACGGTTCTCATTGAAGGTTTTATCAACAACCAACCTGCCCAGCCAGTCATTGCAAAATTAAAAACCATGCTCATCCTTGCCCACTGCACTGGCCGATCACAATCTCGCTAGAAAACGAGAACATTCATCCATTGATTGTCATTCATGTCTTTAGTTTAATGTAATTTCTTACCGGTTTTGATATGAAAAACGTTGGTTTAA
This sequence comes from Gammaproteobacteria bacterium, assembly GCA_024275915.1. GTDB lineage: Bacteria > Pseudomonadota > Gammaproteobacteria > UBA6429 > Thiohalophilaceae > JAJRYG01. The sequence goes on along the minus strand of JAJRYG010000057.1, from coordinate 532 downwards.
GCCATTAAAACAGCCTTTTTTCTGGGTGATTGTTGTTGACTTCAAGGGCTTGGGCTGATCCGGCCCCATAGTACGTTTGGTGGTACCGAACATAATACACCCAGGAATTCACTGCTGTTTCATTTTTACGACTATCTGGCTCTGGTCGACTGGACAGAAAGAGCCGTACGGGAAGATAAACGGGGGCGATTCCCGATGAGCTCAGTCCCATTCTTGTTCACCTGGATATCGAACCCGACAACTGGTTCGATACGGTTCAGCAGTTTAAGCAGAACTGTCACCGAGTAGTCGGACCCATTGACAGGGTTCGAGACTATGCGGCAACCGTTGGCATGAAATGGTGCCAGGGATTGTCTCGATGTGCGGCATTTTATCGGCCCAATCCCGCTTAAACGACACCCCACCTTTCATTTCCCTCTGACTGGCAGCTGCTACCGGTTGTGTTGTCTCTGATTCTTGGATTTGACGGCAGGGTTGGCGCTCATGGTGAGTGTGAGCTGGCCTTGTGGCCGGGTCAGCCGTCCGGCGCGCT
>JAJRYG010000056.1 GCA_024275915.1 Gammaproteobacteria bacterium | reverse complement strand
ATCTTCCCGGGAGAAAGAAAAAACGGCCTGGGTAAGGTCGTTGGTGCCAAAAGAGAAGAAGGCTACCTCTTGCGCCAGGCTGCCGGCGCGCATGCAGGCGCGCACCACCTCGATCATGGTGCCGAACTGGAAGCACAGCTTGTGGCCCAGTCCCTCCTCGAGTTCGGCACTGACTCGATCCACGATCTCCTTCACATACAGCAGTTCCTGGGCGGTGCAGACTTGGGGCACCTTGATCTTTGGGTGCACTTCCAGCCCCTTCCTATCACAAGCCATGGCCGCTTCAAGTACGGCGCGGATCTGCATCTCGTAGATTTCCGGAAAAGTGATGCCTAGGCGCACGCCCCGATGGCCCAGCATGGGGTTGGTCTCGTACAGGGCGCGCACCTTCTTGAGCATGGTCTCCTTCTTCATGATGGCCTCTTCCACCTGGTGGGAGTCCACGGGCTGCTCGGGCAAAGGCCGGTCGCCGCTCTCCAGCAGTGACATGGTGCCCGCCAGCACTTCCATGCCGCGCACGGTTTCCCTGAGGCGACAGAGATACTCCAGATCATCTCTCAGCTGCTGCTCAGTGGGCAAGAACTCGTGGATGGGCGGATCCAGCAGACGAATGGTCACAGGATGGGGCGCCATGACTTCGAACAGTTTCTGAAAGTCCTGACGCTGCATGGGCAGCAGCTTCTGCAGGGCCTGCTGACGGTGTTCCCGGGTTTCTGCCATGATCATCTCGATGACCACAGGAAGACGCTCCACGGTATTGAACATGCGCTCGGTACGGCATAGGCCGATGCCCTTGGCGCCGTATTTCAGGGCGCGGTCCGCATCCACGGCGGTGTCCGCATTGGCCATAATGCACAGGCGTGCCACCTCATCCGCCCAACCCAGCAATATGTTGAGTTCGGCGGAAAAATCTGCTTCCACCGTGGGCACCTGCCCCAAATATACTTTGCCACTGGTACCATCGATGGTGATCATGTCACCTTCGCGGATAACCGTATCACCTACCAGGGCTTCACGCAGCTGCACATCTACATGGATGCCCTCGGCACCGGCCACACAGGGCTTGCCCATGCCCCGAGCCACTACTGCTGCATGAGATGTCTTGCCACCGCGGCTGGTGAGTATGCCCCGGGAAGCAAAAAAGCCATGAATGTCCTCGGGCTTCGTCTCCTCGCGCAGCAGGATCACATCCTCTCCCTTGCGCCCTTCAGCTTCAGCGCGATCCGCATCAAATACCACACGGCCGCTGGCCGCGCCGGGGGAGGCCGACAGGCCCTGGGCCAAAGGAGTGGCCCGGGCATTGGGATCAAGGCGGGGATAGAGCATCTGCTCCAGGTTTTCCGGCGCAATACGCAGCAGAGCCTGCTCCCGGGTAACGAGCCCTTCCCGCTCCATTTCCACGGAAGTGCGCACCATGGCCACGGCATTCATCTTGCCGTTGCGGGTCTGCAGGCAGTACAGGGTGCCGCGCTCGATGGTGAACTCGAAATCCTGCACCTCATGATAATGGGCTTCCAGCTTCTGCCGCAGTTGTTCGATTTCCGCAGCCATCTGCGGCATTTCGTCCACCAGGCGGTCGATGGGTTTGGGAGTGCGTATGCCCGCCACCACATCCTCGCCCTGGGCATTGACCAAGTACTCGCCATAGAGCTTGTTCTCTCCCGTGGCCGGGTTGCGGGTGAAGGCCACGCCGGTGGCCGAATCATCACCCCGGTTGCCGAACACCATGGTGCAGATATTTACCGCCGTGCCGTTGGCCATCTCCGGGGTAATGTTGAATTCGCGCCGGTAGTCCACGGCGCGTTTGCCCATCCAGGAACGGAACACGGCCTTGACAGCAATCTCCAGCTGTTCATAGGGATCCTCCGGAAACGGCTTGCCCGTAGCCTGCTCGACCACCTTGAGAAAGCGCCGGCTGATATCCTTCAGGTTATCGGCAGAAAGCCCCACATCCTCGCTGACATGAGCACTTTCCTTCACCAGATTGAACTGCTCATCAAACAGCTCATCAGGAACGGCCAGGGCCACTTTGCCGAAAAGCTGGATGAAACGCCGGTAGGAGTCGTAACCGAAGCGTTCGTCACCAGTTTGCCGAATTTCACCCCGCAGGGTCTTTTCATTCAGGCCCAAGTTGAGAATGGTGTCCATCATGCCAGGCATGGACATGGCAGAGCCGGAACGTACGGAAACCAGCAGGGGGTTTTCCAGGTCGCCAAACCCCTTGCCGGTCTGTTCCTCCACGGCGCACATCTGCTGGCAAATCTCTTCCATCAGGCCTGCCGGCAGTTCGTCATTGCCATCGGCCAGATATTCCAGGCAGGCCTCGGTGGATATGACAAAACCCGGCGGCACGTTCAGGCCGATCCGGGTCATTTCACAGAGATTTGCACCCTTCCCGCCCAACAGCTGCTTGTTCTTGCCATCACCTTCCCTAAAGGAAAACACCATTTTTTTCGGCATCGATTAACACTCCATTTACAGATAACAAAGAATAGCACCACGATAGGACTGCAACATGAACATGGATCAGACAAACCACAGTTAGCCCGCATTTCTCACCTGGGTTCGGGAATTCCGGTCGATCTGGCAAAGCAGTTTGTTCGATCGTCCGAAAAGCATAGCTGTAGCTATGGTTTGAGGAGGATCGAACAAAATGCGCTGCCAGATCGGGCGGAAACCCGAACAGGACAGGGTGAAGATGTTGGCAATTGTCTGATTATTGGTAACAGTGTGAATCATCGTTCTTTTTCCATAACGGGCTTCCGGCTCGGTGAGAAATGGGGGTTAGCCCGCATGTTTCACCGGAATCCAGATTTTTCCCGAAGAGATTTTCGTTCAGATTGTT
>JAJRYG010000055.1 GCA_024275915.1 Gammaproteobacteria bacterium | reverse complement strand
TTACCGGTCAGTTCGGCCAGTCTGGCATAGGGCACCAGCAGATAGCCAAGGATGGTCAAGGCGCCGGCAACAAGGAAAACCCAGAACAGAATGAGTGCCAGCTTGGGACTGTGCAGCTCGGTCTCCGCCTCCTCGGGCACTAGGTAATAGGCGGCCCCCATGAAACCGAACAGCAACCAGACTATGAGCAGATTGGTATGTACCATGCGGGCGACGTTGAAGGGGATTTCCGGAAACAGAAAATCGCCCACGACGTACTGCAACCCCATGATCACACCAAACAGGATCTGTCCCACGAACAGACCAATGGCGGCAATAAAATAATACTTCGCTACGGCTTGTGATTGATATTGCATCAGTTGTTCTCCCCTTAACCCTGAATGTTCGGTGGCCAGCCAGCCGTGTTGATCTCCGAGGTCCATTTGAGGAACTCGGCAACGGCATCGAGTTCTTCATCGCTCAGATTGAACTGCGGCATGCTGCGACGGCCTTCGACGCCCTCCACCGGGCGGCTCTTGATGAAGGCAATGATGGCTTCCTTGCTGTTGCCGTAACGCTTGTAGACGTTACCCAGCTACGGGGCGAAATAGGCCCCTTCCCCAAGAATGGTATGACAACCGATACAGTTGTTGTCCTCCCAGACCTTCTTGCCCAGAGCCACCTGTGGCGTGATATTTTCCCGGTGGTCACGCTTGGGCAGTGCACCCATGGTGTCAAAGGTCAGCGCAACAAACAGCAGAAAAAAGAATACCGAACCGCCATAGAACATGTTGCGTGCCATGGTTTTGGTAAAAGTCTCACTCATGATCCGTCCCTCACCTTAAGTAATTTTGTAAGATATTAGTCCATACAGGGCAAACCACCACCTTGATCTTGGTCAATCGTGATATTTAATTTGCTTCCGGTGCAGGGGGCACAGGGTTCAACAAAACAGGAACTGATGAATTAATCGCCAATATTAGAACTGGCGAATACACCAGCTTGCGGGCTTGCTTGTTGCAGGGTTCATAGCAGGGCCCGCAGGCCGGTTACATCCAGCAGGGTGATGTCGTTCCCCTTGACCTCAATGAGATTGTTGCGGCTCAGGCGGGTAAGAATGCGCGAGAAGGTTTCCGGCTGAATGGAAAGCCGCGAGGCTATCACGCTTTTGGGGGTACTCAGGTGAATGGAGGAAAATTCGGTCACGCCCTCGGGCAGCTGTTCGAGCAGATAAATCACCAGGCGGTAGGTGGCATTGTGCAGGGTCAGGTTGTTGATGTCATCGATACGCACGTGCAGGCGCCGGCTCATGACCGCCAGCAGACGGAAACATGTCTCGTTGGATTCACTGAGCAGCTTGCGAAACACTTTCATGTCAAAGCTGAACACTTCGGAATCGACTATCGCCTCGGCACTGACAGGATAAACGTGCTTCTGGAAAAACATGATCGCCTCGGCAAAAGTCTGGCCCGGGTAGAGGATCTCCACCACTTTTTCGTCTCCTTCGGCGGAGATGCTGAACAGCTTTACCTGTCCACTGTACACCATGTAGAAACGATCGGCAGGCTGCCCGGCATCAAACAGGCCTTCCTTGGCCTTGAGCTTGATAACGTGGGCCGAATGCATCATCTGCTCGATCTGTTCCCTGTCCAGGGCCTCGAACAGATAGATCCTGTGCAATTCATCAAAGGTGATTTTACTGTTTGGCATCGCGGATGAACGTTCCCGGTTTGAGGAGGGGGTTTGAAAATTGACCTGAATCAAAGATTAACACGACAAAGAGGAAGAAGATAAGCCATTGACAGGCCCATGGCCTCAATATTATACGTCATAAGGGATTGTTGGCATGAAATTGCAACTGATACTGATGGGTCACTATCCCTCCTGCGAGACTGCGGAGGAAATCTGGCAAGCGGCCTGTGACAGCCATGACATCGAGCTGGAAGTCCTCGATCTGGATAGCGCCGAAGGTTCGGCACTGGCTGACAGGCTGGGACTGAAATCCTTTCCGGCATTGATCAAGAACAATCAGGTGCTCGCCATTGGCAACCCGGACGCACAGACCGCCAGCGAGCTGCTGGACGACCTGCTGGAAGTCGATTCGGGAGCGGCCTGACAGCAACCTGTTGTATGGGGCCGTTCCCGGTTGTACTAGCAGGATGTTGAAAAAGCCGTTCCCTCACAGGCTGTCGAATAACGGCGTTTTTCAACAGCCTGCTAGCGCCTGACTATTCCGGAGTTCGAAAAAAATCCTTGCCTGGCCATTTTCTCAATACCAGGCTGGAACTGGCAATACGTCCCTGCATTGCCCACACACCGTCAAGCCACCAGGGCGATACAACTGCCATCCAGGGTGCAGGTTTCTGAACTTTCGTATACCCCGTCTCCGTCCAGATCGATTTCCAGCAGGTAGCTGCCGCCACTCTGGAAGGTGGCCCGCACTCTTGTTGGTCCGGCACTGCCTGCACCCCCTGTGACGACTATCTGGCCGGATGAAGGAAAATCATCGGTCGGGCCATGGAAGGCAACCGGTGTATTGATGTCGATGTAGCCATAGTCGGGATGGTAGAAACGACCGGTCATCGTCATTATGGCATTCATGCCATCATAGCTGAAATTTACCGTATAATTGACCCGATACACCTTGTTCGCATTGTTGTCACGGTAATCCATCTGCATGGTCGAGGTAGCGGCACCACTGGCATTCATGTCGATCTGGATATAACCATTCATGGTCATGGAATCGGTTCCATCTCTGTAGCTCAGGCGGCTAAATGTCATCTTGAATGAACCTGTGCCGGTTAAATCGACCTTGCCTGACATGCTGGCCTGGCCATTGAGCACCCCGCTGCAGTCATTCATGTTGTTGAAGTTGACATTGAGGCTGAAATCACCGCTGACATCATCCATTGTCCCCGACATCGTCATGGAGCCACCACATTCACCATTGACGGTCTCATTGTTGAGGCTGTTCATGGCACCCGTTACCGACACCGTTGGCACTGCGCTGGTGGACAAGTCCAGCTTGCTCCCCAACCGGTTCACCGTGATGACCAGTCCGGGTAACAGGGCAGACTGCCGGGATGGTGTGGACGATGAAGACACCACCCCCAGAGGGTTGAGACTGCCTGCATCCGCTGCCAGCAATGCATTTTCCACCAGCTCTTCCTTGTTGGCTTCGGTGATCACTGCCGCGGTAGTGAGCCCCGTGTAATTCAGACTGATTGCCTCACCACCACCGACTCCGCCTCCTCCGCAGGAAACAGCGAGGAACAGTACACTGCCAGACAATATGCTGTATTTGAAGAAATCATGAAAATATCGAAAGTGTTTCATTTTTCGGTTACCCCACTTTTCATTTCTGGTTAAAAATTGTCTGTTCATCGCAATTCGCAATGAAGACCATTGAAATCATAAATGCATCGATCGCAAAACCGCTTTTGAAGCCCTGAAAATCCTTACCTTGCTCATTCACTATAAATTATATAAAAAAATCCCATTTAGGCTTGTCTTCATGCGCCATCTTGTTGGCTGCAAATGACCTGTTACAGCAAAAGGTTTTCAGAGATAGCAAGAATATCCTGATCTGCCGCCATATCAGCCCGGTTTTAACAGGCTGTTGAAAAACGCCGTTATTCGACAACCTGTGAGGGAACGGCAAACTGCATTTGCCGTTCCCGGGTTGAAAAAGGCCAGGAAAGGGCTTTTTCAACATTCTGTTAAACGACAAGTGGGGTACAACCATTTTCCAAATTACAGGACTCCGAGCTCTCGAAACTGCCATCCCCATCCAGATCAGCATCAAGAAGGTAATCGCCTCCACCCTGGAAGGTCACCCGTAATCTTGTCGGCCCCATGCTACCTGCTACACCGGTAAGAACCACCTGGCCTGGAGCTATAGTCCAATCTGGTGTATGACGTGATCAGGCGGCATCCCTGTTGGTTTCGGTTTTGTCGTCGTTTACCTCGATTCCGTCTCTGAATTTCACTCCATCGATAACCTTGGCCAAGCGGTTGAATCCACGGATCCGGCGCCAGCGTTTCT